>NJEL02000005.1 GCA_002254825.2 Methanosarcinales archaeon ex4572_44
AGACAAAGGTTAAAGATATCTGTATACTTTCGATTGCTTCTCCAGTTTCTTCTGCTGCCGCTGCAGGCAGAGCCAGTAGTGATAGTGCCAACAGAGTCAATAGAAGTCTTTGAAATTTCTTTTTGTTTGTTCCATCTGATACCATCTTTGGTACGTCCTCTTTAAACAATCGATTAGGCTACTTAATTCGTAAACAAGGTGTAAATAACCAATAGATCGTAGCATAATAAGATAAATCGATAGATGTTATAACGAGGTAGTTGAGTTGAGTTCTATCTCTGCATTTCCGAGAGTGGTTATTTTTTCTGGCAAAAGACCTGTTTTTGCGTTTAATATCAGTTCTGCTATTTCACATGTGAGTATCTGGCTTATTGGTACGATTGAAGTTGTTGGCCGAGGATTGACATCTATCACGTAGGGTTGATCGCCGTTCACGATGTCAACGCCCGTGTATCCCCTGCATCCAATGGCTCTAACAGTCTCTGTTGCGATCTTCAGAACCTCTTCTCTGTTTTTAACTTCCCATGGCGTCTGGTTTCCATGATATGTAATCGTATTGTCGTTTTGGCGTATGATCTGGCGGTTTATTGTGAGTGGGAGTGTTGTCTCGCCTTTTATCAGGCTTACGCTGATATGTTCCCCTTGGATGTATTCTGTGGCTACAAATCCTGGCGGGATTTTCTCTGTACTTTTGAGATCCACCACTCTCACGTCTTCACCGCCGCAACCGTATCTCGGTTTTATCACCCATTTCCCGGTTGGCACTTCGTCGATCATGGTTTGTGGCGCTGGGATCTTGTGTTGTTTCAATATTTTGGTGCAGGAGAGCTTGTCAGCAGATATGCGTACTGCGTCTGGTGGAGATCCAAGGTTGCAGGTGTGATCTTCGAGAACCTCTGTTGCTTCGTAGAGCAGGTCATCAGGTGCTATCACAATCCCTGCGTCACACCTGTTTGCGTGTGTGAGTGCTTCTGTGAAGCTTTCATCGGTGAAGAGTGGTTTTCCAGATGGAAGTCTTGTGTTCATCGTTGGGTAGTGAGTGGTGTGCCCACATCGCTGGAAGCTTGTTACGAGTGTATTCAGCATTGCAGAGCCTTCTTCTATCAGGTCTGGATTGCCATTTGCAACCGCATACTCTGCAATAAAAACATGCATACAAGCAAAGAAGAGTTTTAGCTTATATTTGAACCTATTGTTTCAAGGCAATTGTAAAATTCTTGAGTGGCGATGGCGGCGTCAATATTACGGATTCCGATTCGTTGAAGTCCATGCTATCGAAAGAGTGCATGAGTTTATTGTGATTTGCCCTGATTATAAATATAATTCTATATATTAATTTTTATAAGTTTTTGAATAGATTTTGATCTTCACGATGATGCACTCCCAATCACTCAGTTTCTTCTATCTCTAAAAAATTATATATCTGTTCCATCGCAAGGTTGTCATGCAGCAGGTCTGTGAGACTCCTGTATGGGTCTTCTCTCCTGGTTATCGGGGTATAGGTAAGATTTTTTCTCTCGTGTAGGAATCCTAGTAGAGCGTTTGTGATCTCCCGGTTTTCGAAGAGTCCGTGGAGGTAGGTTCCGATCACAAGACCGCGCTTATCGGTGCATCCATCATCGCCAAATGCTGGTTCTTCGTTGTGACTCGTGGTTCCCATGTGTATCTCGTACCCGCGCACTTTGCATCCCTTGACCCTTCCAAGTATTGGCCCATCAGCGGTGACGATTTTGGTTACCTGTTCTGTATATTTGTGGTATTCTTCGAATCTGGTCTCGGCGTTGAGCAACCCGAGCCCTTGAAGGACGGTGTGGGTCTCTGCTGTGCTCTCGATAGCTCTGTCTGTTATCGTACTCGTTAGCATCTGGTATCCTCCGCAAATTCCTATGATGGGTATGCCTGCCTCTGCACATCTCTTTATCTCTCGGTCCATCCCATATTCTTTTAGCTCCATGAGGTCGTCGATTGTGTTCTTTGTCCCTGGTATTATGACGGCGTCCACGCTGCCGAGTGGCTGGTCTGGCTCAAAGTACCTGACACTCGCATGCTCTTCGAGCGGTTCGAAGTCTGTGAAATTGGAGATGTGCGCGAGGCGTATGACCGCGATTGTGACACTGCGATCCGCTGGTTCTTTATCTCCGATCGATACTGAGTCCTCTGATGGTATACCGAGTTTGGTGTAGGGAAGTACACCGAGAATAGGTATACCTGTGAGTTTTTCAAGCTCTTCTATCCCTGGTGTGAGGAGTGCGGGGTCGCCCCGGAACTTGTTGATTATTATACCTTTTATGAGCGTCTTTATATCCTCTGGTAGTAACTGGATCGTTCCATAAAGGCTTGCAAAGACACCCCCTCGCTCGATGTCCCCCACAAGGATGATGGGCGGTTTAAACCTGCGGGCAACTCCGATGTTAACGATGTCGCGATCATAGAGGTTTATCTCTGCAGCGCCACCAGAGAATGGATCGTTTCATAGTAGTCTCCAGCGCTTTTATCGGCATGTATCCTGCCGAGTATTATCACCTGGCTCGCCCGATCCCCTTTCGGTTTGAGCAGTATCGGGTTCATCTCCGCGATCGGTTCCACGCCGGCGGCACGTGCCTGAACCGCTTGAGAGATCCCAATCTCTGCGCCGTCTCTTGTTATCCACGAGTTGAGGCTCATGTTCTGAGCCTTGAACGGAGCCACACTGTAGCCCTGCTCTGCAAGAATTCGGCAGATACCAGCAGTAATAATACTCTTGCCTACATGAGACGCCGTCCCAAGTATCATCAACGCTCTCGCCATAATCAAAAAATTATACTGTTGGATTTGATCCACAAACAATCCGCATCCGCATGAACGAGTTCAGAGCCTTCCCAACCAGATTATTAATGTACTTCAAAATCCTTAACCTCAACACATCTCATTAGATTTACATAGAAAACTGGCATCACTTAAGAACATAACCTTTAGGTGAACTGAATATGAAAAGTTACAAGATTTTTGCTTCTCCCTTTTATCCGATAGTATCTTGAATGATCTGTGTGGATTATGAGAAGTTGTGAATCTGTGTTATCTTGCTCTCTCAGAGTTTCAGTGCACTCTTCAGTTGGCTGGGTGTAATTTCAGTTGCAAGGGTTGTTTCAGTCCTGCAAGGGTAGGGGTTGGCAGGGATGTCTCGGTTGAAAATATTGTGGAGCGTATACCTGGGGATAGGCGGGTTGTTGTTGCGGGTGGGGAGCCCACATTGCAGGCTCGGGAGTTACGGGGGCTTCTTCTCTTGTTGGGCGGGCGGCGTGTTCTTCTTTCGACCAATGGGTATTTTTTGAGTGATCGGGTGGTTGAAGGGCTTTCTGGTGCTGAGGTGCATATTGATCTGAAGGCGTATACCGACAGTGTTCACCTGGCGTACACTGGCTGGAGTAATCTTCCTGTGCTGGAGGCTATTGAGCGATTGTATCGGCATTCTGTCGATTTTGAGGTTGAAACTGTTCTTATACCTCGCGTGGTTGATTTTTTAGAGGTTGAACGGATTGCAGAGTTTTTATCGTCCATTAGTCGTGATATATCTCTTCGGATTATCAGGTATGTGCCTGTGAATGGTTTTTCGCGGCGTCCGACCGGGAGAGAGCTTGCTATGGCAGTGGCTCTTGCACAGAAGCATCTTGCTCATGTAACGACATCGGTTGAGGTGCGCAGCCATCCTGTGAATAGTGTGAAGATTTTCTTTGGGTGAGTGCAGAGTTGAAGGATGTATCTATGAGGTCTGCCGTGGATTATGGTTTGGGCACGGTTCTCTTGATAGCGGGGGGCGGGTTTGTAGGTAGTGTGCTGCGGGTTCTGGTTTCGGGGGTGTTATCGGGTGTTTCTGGCACGCTTGTTGTGAATGTGTTTTACTACTTTTTCGACTTTTGCTCTGCAGAGTGCTGGTCTTGGTTTTACAGGTTTTATTGTTAATGTCTTGTTGAATGTGTTCTGTTGTCTGCTTGCTGTTTTTGCCGGGCGTGCTAGCTCAATTCTCCTGCTCAGGAGGGGTGTTGGTTGGAGTTGATGTTGCTCGTGGTGCTGGTGGGTTTGGGTGGTGGTACTGGTGCAGTGCTGCGGTATGTTGTCTCTGGCTTTGCATCACGCTGGGGTGATTTTCCCTTAGGGACGCTTGTCGTGAATGTCGTTGGCAGCACGCTGTTGTCCATTGCAGTCTGTCTTCAACCCCCCACTTCTATTATCTATTTTTTTAATAGTGGTCTGCTTGGTTCTTTCACCACGTTTTCGACCTTCAGTTATGAGACGTTCAGGTTGATTGAGGCTGGCAGATGGTTGCTGGCGATATCTAATCTGTTGCTGAACCTTGGGCTGTGCGTCACTGGGGTCTTCTTTGGCAGGTGGTTTGTAACAAGGATCATCTTTGGTCTGTGAAGGAGTGAGTATATATCGTCTGGTGCGCATAGAATATCTGTGTGGCAGTGATTGTACATGAAGGTGAAGTTGCTTCGAATATATTTTGGAGAGTCTGACAGGTTTGAGGGCAAGTTTCGATCTGGAACACCTGCATACCATGCAGTTGTTGAGTGCCTACATCGCAATGGTATCAGTGGTGCTACAGTCTTTCGAGGCATTGAAGGCTATGGCGTGCACAGCATACTCCACACTGCAAGTATACTCAGGCTGAGCGAAGACCTGCCAATAGTGGTTGAAGTGGTTGAAACAGAAGAGCGGTTGAACCCGATTCTGCCAGAGCTTCTTGAGATCGTGAAGGATGAGCTTGTTCTCCTGATGGATGCTGAGGTGTTGATGGGGCACAAGTTCAAAGAAGATGTTTGATCACTTTCGATTTACCTCATTTTAAGTATTTATGATTCAATAATAATTTTTATTAAATTAAAATACTTAAAGTTGAAAATAAAATAAAAAGTTATTATAAGACATACGATCACCAAGCACTCTCTATCTCTAATAACAAAAATATAGCTACCAGCTATTAACGCGTGTGTAAAGTGTATGTGAACCGCACATAGAACCAAGGTTTTAACAGTTCACTTTCTGTGAGCGTTATCTATAAATCCAGCCATACGTAATTACTGCGTCATAACATAACTACATATATCGGATAGGATTATGTTAAAATAAATTTGGTAGTTGGGTGAATATGACGGAAAGCGAAAAGACGAAAGAGAGGGTTGAAGAGGTTATAGGTCTGATAAAGCCGTTCCTGCAGGCCGATGGCGGGGATGTTGAGCTTGTCAGTGTCGATGAGAGTGGTGTTGTGAAGGTGAAGCTTCAGGGTGCGTGCGCTGGTTGTGCGTTTTCCCATGTGACACTTGCGAGTGTAATCGAGCAGCGGATAAAGACAATGGTACCAGAAATTGAACGTGTAGAGGCTGTTTAATGTTGGAAATTCAGAATCTATCAGCTGAAGTTTCTGGAAAACGTATATTGAATGATTTAAACATTCATATTGGAGATGGCGAGGTGCACGTCTTGTTTGGTGCGAACGGGTCAGGTAAGACCACGCTCTTCTTAACGATCCTTGGATTTCCTGGTTATGACGTTGTTGAGGGAAAGATCTACTTCAAGGGTGTTGATGTAACCGAGCTTGATACTGAGAAGCGTGTGAAGCTTGGGATGGGCGTGTCCTTCCAGCATCCACCAGAGATCAGGGGTGTGAAGCTCGGTGATGTTGTGGAACATCTCCTTAAGCGCAGGGGAGGAGGTGACGCGCTAGCGCTTGCTGAGCAGCTGAATCTATCAGAAGAGTTTCTCTCGCGGGATCTGAATCTTGGGTTCTCGGGTGGTGAAGTGAAGCGTTCTGAGATACTCCAGCTTCTTGCACAGAACCCTGACTTTTTCATGTTCGATGAGCCTGATTCAGGTGTGGATGTTGAGAACGTGGAGCTTCTCGGTAAGATCACAAACGAGATGCTTGAACGGGAAAAGCGACCCAGCGAGCGGAAAAAATCTGGGCTCATCATATCACATATCGGCTATATCCTGAACTACATAAAAGCTGATCGAGCACACGTGATGCTCAATGGCAGGATTGCATGTTCAGGAATTACTGAAGAGATATACGACCACATTTTGACAGAGGGATTTGAAGGGTGTGTTGCAAGATGTGGGGGGCGTGATACAGCATGAGTTCTGAAGAAGTTAATATTGAATCTTACAGGACTGAAGGCGGAGAACATGATGAGATAGCATCACTTGAGGTGCTTTCTGAGTATGAAAACGAGCTTCTTGCGGCAGGGATTGACCCGGAAGAGACCGATCGGTCAGGATCGTTTCTACAACAGGACCACTCGGTTGTATTTGCAAAATCACTAATACCCGGGCTTGAAATAATGGCAACAGATGAAGCCCTGGAGAAGTACCCATGGCTTGATGAGTACCACTGGAATCTGGTTTCGCGAGACAAGGACATCTACACAAAAGAGGTTGCAGAGCGACCTACCCAAGGGTATTTCCTGCACGCTGAAAAGGGTGCAAAGATCACACTGCCGCTCCAATCATGCCTCTTCATCTCGAAGGATAAGATACGCCAGAACGTCCATAACATCATAATTGCAGAAGAGGACTCAGAGCTTCATATAATAACAGGATGCACAGTCTCACACAAGATAAGCTCAGCGCTGCACCTCGGCATATCAGAGTTCTACGTCAAAAAAGGCGCAAAGATCACCTTCACAATGGTTCACAACTGGGCAGGCAAGGTAGAGGTCAGACCGAGAAGCGCAGTACAAATAGAGGACGATGGAGTATTTATCAGCAATTATATCATGATGACACCCGTAAAATCCCTTCAGATGTATCCAACCGCCTTCTGCGTTGGTGAGAATTCACGTGCAACATTCCAGTCAATAATATACGCACCAGGAAACTCGAATATCGATGTGGGCTCACGCATCGTCTTTACTGGAAAAGGCAGCCGGGGAGACATAGTATCACGGGCAATTGCAACAGACGATGCGCGAATCATGGCGAGAGGAGATCTCGTGGGCGAGGCAGAAGAGACGCGAGGACACCTGGAATGCAGAGGACTCATGCTATCCGATAACTCAGTGATCGAATCAATACCAGAACTGAAAGCACGAAAGAAAGATCTCGACCTTTCACACGAGGCAGCAGTGGGGAAGATTGCAGAAGAAGAGATACGATACATCATGGCGAGAGGATTCTCCGAAGATGAAGCGGTCGGAATGATCATACGAGGATTCCTGAGCCTCGACATAAAAGGACTTCCAGAAGGCTTGGCACGCGAGACAAAGCGCATGTTCGAGATGACGCTTGATAAGGTGATGTGAGAAGGGCAATTCCCCCATTTTAATACTCTTTTTCGCATGTGGATTTCCTTATGGTTCTTATTCAGTGCTACATACAACTGGAGAGGCAATTTGTTGGTTTAAGAGTACTTATTTAGCTAAATTATGAGATGGTGGTTTATGCCAAGAGAACTCGATGATAAAGATCTGGCGCTCTTAAAGAGGCTTGCTCCAGAACTGGAGGAGATCGTGTGTGAGCAATCGAGTGTGCCGTACAGGTCGATACTTCCACCGCTTGCAAACCATTTCTCTGAGAATGCCGATGACTTCAAGAAACGACTGGAGCGATTGAGTGATGATGAGATCCTGTATCTTGTAGATCTTATTATGGAGGGTTCAGAGAGTTTATCATGCTTAAATCCGGATTATGCAGAGGTCTTCCTGCAGATGGTAGAAGATAAGACCTCGAAGAAGACTGCAGAGAGATTGACTGTTATGTATATAGAAGGTGTCTGTGATTAATCGTTTTGGAAATAGATATTTTGAGGCTTATGACGCCTCTTTTATGAGTTCCAGGGGTTGCCCGCAGCAGACAAGCTCTCTAAGCTCTCCGTCTCCAGCTTCTAAGACCTCAACAACGTTTCCACAGATGTTGCATCGGTAGACCTATTTTAATTTTGTCATTATCTATCGCCTACTTTTTACTTTCAGTACTCCTCACATTTTACCATGAAGTAAGCCCTTTCGTGGTCGCAGGAGGGGCATTTTTCTGGTGGCTCTATTCCATAATGGATGTATCCACATTCAAGGCATACCCATTCCACTCCTTTATCTTTCTTGAAGATGGTTCCTGCTTCAACCTCTTTCAGGAGTTTCTTGTATCGGTCTTCGTGGTGTGCTTCAGCCTTAGCGATCGCTCTAAGCCTCGATCCCACTTCTGTTAGGCCTTCTTTCTCAGCTACGTCAGCGAATTCTGGGTACATCTCAGCGGTCTCGTAATGTTCTCCTGCAATTGCTGCTTTAAGATTCTCGACAGTTGTGCCAAGAATTGTGGGGGCTCCCGCCTCGACCTTTATCTCGTCCAGAGGCTCTTTACTGAGATCTGCACAAACCCTTCAGTTTATCAGTTTAAACAAGTTTTTGGCGTGTTCTTTCTCGTTTTCTGCAGTTACAATAAATATTTCTGAGATCTGCACAAACCCTTCATTCTTTGCGATCTTGGCGTAGCAAGTATATCGATTTCGAGCCTGGCTCTCACCAATGAATGCTTTCGTTAAATTTTCGTTAAATTTTCAATCGTCTGCATCATACGCAAGCCTCCTTTACCGAATCCTATAAATTTTAAACCTTCTTTAGTTTTTCGGTTGTATACTACCTAAAATTCAGTAATTACGATGGCTGGGTTTATAGATAAGGCGGACAAAAGTAAACTGTTAAACCGTTTTTGTCATACAAATGATCTCCATTTATCAGGTAAGAGTATGGGCTCGCGGAGATTCGAACTCCGGACCTTCGCCGTGTAAAGGCGATGTCATAACCACCTAGACCACGAGCCCAGTGTCAGAGCCAAAACTTGTAATCCGTAGTATATAAGAGTTGTTTTTTTTAGAGATTATTAATCCAGAATGAAGAAATCCCTAAAACAAACGTAGCCACCGCAGAGTTCGTAAAGTATATCTGTCCCCTTATCTATCTCATTGTGCAATGAGTGTGATCAGAATCACATGCGGTGGGGTCTCTGTTACTGCCGAGTTGTTGCCAGAATCTGCACCCGAAACTATTGAGAGTTTGCTCTCATCACTACCGATCTCATCATCTGCGAAGAGATGGGACGATGAGGTTTATTTCACAGTCCCGATTGAAACTGATAGTGAGAATCAATGCGAAGTGGTGGAGACGGGCGATCTTGCCTATTGGCCACCAGGTGAAGCATTGTGCATCTTCTTTGGTCCAACACCTGCAAGCAGGGGTGATGAGATACGCCCTGTAAGCCCCGTGAATCTCATCGGACGAGTGCATGGCAACCCACGTGTATTCAAAGATGTTAATGATGGCGATCGGGTTGTGGTTGAACGAGTAGAGTGATAAAAGGGTGATCACACAGTAATTACTGATAGTAATGGCATGGTGAAAATATGTCAAATGTAGAATATTTCATAAAATATATATTTGCGAGGGAGATCCTTGACTCACGAGGCAATCCCACAGTAGAGGTTGATGTCAAAACAGAGAACGGATTCGGGCGAGCAAGTGTTCCGTCAGGCGCATCCACTGGGACGAATGAAGCGCTCGAACTCCGCGATGGTGGAGAGCGTTACAATGGTAAAGGTGTGCAGAGAGCCGTCGAGAACGTCAACACAACAATCCGCAACGAAATTCTTGGACAAGACGTGCGACACCAGCGCGAAATCGATCAGAAGATGCTGGAGCTCGACGGCACACCGAACAAAGCAACACTCGGAGCAAACGCAATACTCGGAGTATCACTCGCAGTCGCGAGAGCAGCAGCCAACACACTCAACCTCCCGCTTTACCAGTACATCGGAGGAAGCAACACATACTCACTCCCAATACCAACACTAAACGTCTTAAACGGCGGAAAACACGCAGGAAACAAACTATCAATCCAGGAATTCATGATACAACCACACGGTGCACGAAACTTTCACGAAGCACTCCAAATGGCAGCAGAAACCTACCACACACTTGGAAAAATACTCGAAGACAAATACGGCAAGGGCGCAACCAACGTGGGATACGAAGGAGGATACGCCCCACCAATCCAGAACACGACCGATGCCCTCGATGCAATCACAACAGCAATCGAAAAAGCAGGGTACACAAACGAAGTGAAGATCGGGCTTGACAGCGCAGCAAGCGAGTTCTACAACGGAAAAACATACGAGATCGACGGAAAAAAACTCACACCAGAAGAACTAACAGACCAATACATCGAACTCGTCAAACAATACAGGATTGCATCACTCGAAGACCCATTCCACGAAGACGCATTCGAGAGCTTCAAAGAACTAACAGAAAAACTCCCAGGAACCATAATCATCGGCGACGACATATTCGTAACAAACACAGAACTACTCTCAAAAGGCATAGAAATGGGCGCTGCAAATGCACTCCTCCTAAAAGTAAACCAGATCGGAAGCCTCAGCGAAGCAATGGACGCCGCACGCATGGCACAAACAAACAAGTACAAAGTAATAGTCAGCCACCGCTCAGCCGAAACAGAAGACACCACAATCGCAGACATCTCAGTAGCACTCAACGCAGAGATGATAAAAACAGGCGCACCAGCACGAAGCGAACGAAACGCAAAATACAACCAACTACTGCGCATCGAAGAAGAACTTGGAAAAGCAGCACAATACACCAAACTATAAAACGACTTAGCTAAAACTTTTATTTCAAAAAACTAAAATGTAACAACCTTATCACTCTTTTTTATTATTTCATACAAATCTTTCATCGTTGATACGGGGCACACTTCCGAACCTTCAGATTGGCGTATTTTGAGACAGCTGCCACAAGCAAAGATTTCTCCACCATTATCAACCAACGTTTTCATCTCTTCTGTCACCTTAAATTTATCCGTGTCTATAGATTCGCACTCTACACCTTTACCGAGCAAGAACACCTCTACTCCGTCACCCTCTTTCAATGCAAAATTTGCAAACCGAAATGCGTTCCATACCGTTTCCGAGTCGTTTGAATAGATTACAATTCCTATCTTCATGTTTGTACCTCTTTTTGTGCGATTACAATAAAATCGCTCCCACGACTCTCTTTAACAGTCCAATATAACCTATGTAGACTATATAACTCTTTTGATCCCCCAAGTCTTCGCACGCGGTCTTACAGAAACATATAATGACACTGGTTATCTATTAATAGTTGGTTATGGCATAAATAGCGTTTTGATGATACGGATTACCACGCCTTCACGTCTACATCTCACCCTAATCGATATGAACGCCTCGATCGGACGCGTGGATGGAGGTGTGGGGATCACACTCGATGAGCCTGGCATCTGTATCACAGCAGAACCAGAAGCAACCGTGACTGTAACCGGGGACGATCAACTTGCAGAGCGCATGATGCGTGCTGTGAAAAAAGTTCATCCAGATGCAGGTCTTCGTATCCACATCGAGGACTCGTATCCTCCACACGTTGGACTCGGCTCTGGCACACAGGCAGCGCTTGCGGCTGGGATGGCAACGAGCGAATTGTACGACCTCCAACTCGACGCAGTGGAAATTGGGAAAAAAGTTGGGCGTGGTGGCACGTCCGGAATCGGGATTGCAGCCTTTGAAAAAGGCGGTTTCATCCTCGACGGCGGGCATCGTTTCACTGATAAGATGGCATTCTCGCCATCGTCAGCAAGCAGCGCTGATCCCGCGCCCATCCTCGCCAGACACGAGTTTCCAGATTGGGAGATCGTCCTTGCCATACCAAATGTGAAAGGTGCATCAAGCAGACAAGAGGTTGACATATTCGAGAAGATCTGCCCAATCCCCCTCGGCGAGGTCCAAGCTCTCTCACATATAATACTTATGAAAATGCTACCAGCAGTCGTGGAGAGTGATTTTGAAGCTTTCAGTAACGCGGTTAACAGAATACAAGAAGATCTGCACCCGATAAAACCAAAACTCGCATCACAACCCACGAAGCAAAGCAAGGACAGCTTCCTGGCATCTCGCTGCCGCAAACTCAATATCCCACTTCTGAAGATCTCTATCAACCACAAGATTGCTGATACCACGGATCTCAAGCAACGGAATCCCATAAAGATCACAGACATGAGCAGCAGCAGCACCCTCCATATTCTCACATATCCCACCAAAACGCCGCTGAAGCATTTTACCACGCTCCTCTTTACCCGACGAACACGAAACCGTGATAAAAGTACCAGTAACCGACTCAAAACCCTCAGCACTCAAAACCGCCTCGGCGCGCTCAACCAAATCCCTATCCAACGGAAACCTATTGTAACGCGTCACTGTCGGCGTTTCAATAACTGGCAGATTCATCCCTTCAAGACCCAGAAAACCACCCGGCGTACAGACACCTTCGTCCCCATAAACCTCCTCACACGCAACAACCACATCACCAACCCCAATGCCCATGCCAGGATAAGCACCCCCACAACCAAAAAGAATCACCATCCCAGGCGCAACCGACTCAACAACCGCTGTCAACAGATGACTCACATTAACCTTACCAACACCAGTCAAACCAAACATAACACTGAAACCCGCAAGCCGCCCAGTGAAAACCAGACGATTCGCAACCATCCGACGTCCAAGATCATCAATCTCACCACACAACCGCTCACCTTCAACCGACACAGAACACAACAACAGAACAGGCTTACCCATCAAAACACCCCATTAAACCCCACAACTGGGATGATCAATCTCCACAACACCCAAGCACGTACTCGCTTGGATCACTCACATGATTCAGTAAAAGGATCACATCACCCATGTTCACCGCTCCGTCGCAGTTAACGTCCCCGCATGCTGATGCCCCCTCTAATGCTGCTTCGGCATCCACCAGTCCCCAGCCGTACTCTTCATCCCATCCAGGATCTCCAAGATCGTGTGCCGTACTCTCTAATGCATTTCTGATATTATCAGGGCCTGTTACACCATCAGCGATTAAAAGTGCTGCCACCCCAGATACGTGCGGGGTTGCCATTGAGGTCCCCTGTAAGAACCAATAGTCGAAGGTACACGGATCTCCAGAAAAAGTTTGCTGGAGAACCCCATCGTCATAACCATCACTGTTTTGATCTACCGTTGTATCACCACCAGGGGCAACCAGATCAAGGTAACTACCGGTATTGGAGTAATATGAACGCGTTTTATCATATCTTGTGGCACCAACTGCAATTACATAGTCATCATAAGCAGCAGGATAGCACGGCGCATTCCCTTTTAAATACTCATTGCCAGCAGCGGCAATGACGGTGACCCCATGGTTGTATGCATACATAACTGCATCTTCCATCGTACTTGATGCAGGTGCACCCAAACTCATACTGATGATATCTGCGCCATTGTCTGTGGCATAGTAGATAGCATTTGCTATCATGGCAGTAGTTCCATAACCTGTAGCATTAAGCACCTTCACAGGCATGATAGAGCAGTCAAACGCTACCCCTGCAACACCTTCCAAGTTATTGGTTGTCTGGGCAATGGTACCAGCAACGTGCGTACCATGTCTATGATCATCATTGGGGTGTGAATCAGAATTAACATAGTCGTAGCCCTGTACAAAAGTGGTTCCAGCCAGATCGGAAGCCTGGCAGTAAATGTCGTAATCTTCATAAGCCACGCCAGTATCTATTACTGCTACCACCGCGCTTGATCCTGTCGATATCTCCCATGCGGGTTCCATGTTAATCCCGCCCTGATCGAAGCCATGAAGATGCCACTGGTATGAATAATATGGGTCGTCTGGAACCATGAGTGCATGCACTATAAAGTTTGGTTCTGCATACTCCACCTCAGCCAGGCTCTCATGTATCGAGACCATTTCATCAACTGTTTTACCTGCGGGAATCTGTATGATTTTTGTCCCTGAGAGTAGAGTAGACTCCACGGAACTTCCTTGTTCGGAAATCAGCGCGTTTACCGCACCCTCTCCGACGTATGGTTTGAACTTGACAAGAATCTCACCAGGCACGTACTCTGCTGCAACAGGAGCATGATTAAGTCCTTTTTGCTCGAGGATATTTGACTCATTACCTACATCCCATGTCGCACTCGCGGCGCCCGCCGCCGCAGTGCATGCGAGCAAAGTGATCAATGTTGTTATTCCAACCACGATTCTGAGTGTGCACCCTCTACTGTTGCTTATAAGCATCTATTTTTGTCCTCCTTTTCTACTGCTGTGAAAATGCTGGACTCTGGTATTTCAAGCAGTTTCACTATAATATTTATTTGTGAACTGAGACAGAATAAAAATCTTTCGAAATTCTTCTGCAGGGGATTGTGGCTATCGAGCTTCAGAGAGTGGCATTTTAGAGTACGCAACCCCTTCATACCTTTAATGTAAATGAAGTGGATCGGTGTGAAAAGAAGGGTTTATATGTGGCGGGTGTTTTTAGGGTGTTGTTTGTTTATTTGTTTGGAGGCTGTGTTTAGGATGAGATTGGTGTTGCTTGGTCCTCCTGGTGCTGGTAAGGGTACGCAGGCGAAGAGAATTGCTGATGAGTATCGTGTCCCTCATATTTCGACTGGTGATATTTTGCGGGAGAATCTGCGGGCTGAGACGCCGCTTGGGCTTGAGGCTAAGGGTTTTATGGATCGTGGCGAGCTTGTTCCTGACGAGGTTCTTGTTGGGATTATAAGGGATAGGCTTGGGAAGCCTGATTGTGCTGGTGGTTTTATGCTTGATGGGTATCCGCGGACGATACCGCAGGCTACGGCGTTGGGAGAGATTCTTGGTGAGAAGGGTACTCCGCTTGATGTGGTTTTGAACATCGATGTTCCTGATGAGGAGTTGGTGTCGCGGCTCTCTGGTAGGCGTATGTGTGAGTGTGGTGCGAGTTATCATGTCCAGTTCAACCCGCCTGCGGTTGAGGGTGTTTGTGATGCGTGTGGTGGTAGGTTGTATCAGAGGGATGATGATAAGGAGGATGCTATCAGGAATCGCTTGCAGGTCTACAGTGATCAGACGCAGCCGCTCATTGATTTTTATTCGAAGGAGTCGCTCCTTGCGAGTGTTGATGGCACTGGGGGTATTGATGAGATATTTGCAGCGATCAAAAAGATCCTGGATGCATATAAATAACACACAAGAAATATAAAATATTATAATTTTTTAGGTTTTTTTTATGATTGATCCCAAGATGAAGAAGTCGATTGAAAACTTGCTCCTGGTGTTTGGTTTTTCCTTGATGTTCGGAATCATCGTGCTGGGGCAGGAGTTTAGGGACTCGCTCGGTACAACGGTTGGATTCGTACTGAATCCGCTTTTGGCTCTTCCAATCGATGTTACACTCTTTATTCTTGCAGCTATAACGGGTGTGTATGCTTCCATAATCCAGAAGTACACGATGGATTGGGATCTGATGAAACGAGTGCAAGGGCGGATGAAGGAGTTTCAGAAGGAGTTCAGGGAGGCGCAGCTTGCAAACAACCAGCAAAAACTGAAAAAACTTGAAGAGAAGCGTTCTGCGATGATGGGGGAGCAGATGGAGATGTCCAAGCAGCAGTTCAAACCGATGGCGTACATCAGCATCATATCACTCCCGATATTCATGTGGGCGTACCAGGTAATTCATGCGCCAACCGCTTCTTATGAGATGGTCTTTCCATTCTGGGGCAGGCAGGCACTCGCAACAGAACTCATAGGACCAATACAGCACTGGATTTACTGGTACTTCATCTGCTCAATGCCAGTGAGCCAGATAGTGCGAAAGGTGCTGAACATCGGCGGGATATGAAGATTACCATCAGCGGTCTTCCTGGCAGTGGGACGAGCACCATTGCAGGAATGCTTGCGGATCACATGGGTCTCAATCTTGTTTCTGCAGGTGAGACGTTCAGGAGGCTTGCAGCAGAATACAATATGAGCCTTGAAGAGTTCGGAGTTCTTGCAGAGAGAGACCCTGAGATTGACATGCGACTGGACATGGAACAGAAGAGAATGGCGCTGGAGCATGAGGGTATCCTACTTGAGGGAAGGCTTGCAGGACATTTCACAGAGGATGCAGACCTACGAGTATGGCTCGATGCACCACTGCGTGTTCGAGCAGCACGTATATCAAAAAGAGAGGGAAAACGGGTAGCACATACCATCGATGAGACGATTAAGCGTGAGGAATGCGAATCTAATCGCTACAAAGAATACTATCAGATAGATTTGAACGACCACACAATATATGATCTGATAATTGATACATCGAAACACACACCTGAAGAGATAACGGCTATAATACTCAGGGAGATAGAAGAACGGATACGAAGAGAAGAATGATTCGAAAAAAAGCGGGTAGAGAGAAATTAGTCTTGAAGGAGGCGGCAACAGACCCTGAGTATGGTTCTCTACCATCGGATCGGTCGATCAGTGAGCATATACGAAGAGGCGTTGTGAACCTCGACAAGCCTGCTGGACCAACGAGCCACGAGGTTACTGCTTGGGTCAGGAAGATCCTGGGTATTGGCAGGGCAGGGCATAGTGGGACGCTCGATCCTGGGGTAACAGGTGTCCTTCCGATAATGCTGGAAGACGCCACTCGCGTGGTGGATATGGTCAAGCAGGCAGGAAAGGAGTACATCTGCCTGATGCGATTGCACAGACCGACACCGAAAGCGGTAACAAGAGAGATTTGCCGGGAGTTTGTAGGTCAGATATATCAGACACCATCACTTAAGTCGGCAGTGAAGCGCCAGTTGCGCACACGGGAGATCTATGCAATCGATATCCTTGAGCTCGACCAGAGAGAGGCACTCATGAGGATCGAGTGTGAGGCAGGGACTTATGTCAGGAAACTCTGCCACGATATTGGGCAGGTGATTGGATCGGGAGCGCACATGCAGGAACTTCGAAGAGTGAGAGCGGGACCGTTCCCAGAAGATACATCTGTAACATTGCACACGTTAAAAGACGCGTACATTGCGTGGGTGGAGGAAGAGGATGAGAGAGAACTGCGACGTGTCATACAGCCAGTTGAGAATGCACTCGCGCATTTACCAAGAATCACTCTGCTTGACACTGCGGTTGCTGCGATCTGCAATGGAGCACCGCTTGCAACACCAGGAATTGCTGAGATAGATGTGGGGATAAAGAAAGGGGATCAAATACTCTTAAGTACACTTAAAGGAGAGGCGATAGCAGTTGCAACGGCACATTACCCTGCCGAAGAGATTGTCAAACGGGAAAAAACCATTGTAGCAACTACGAAAAGGGTGATTATGGAGCCGAATACTTATCCCAGGCACTGGAAAAGTCAGAAGATTGACGCAATCATCAAGTCTTCAAAGCTCTGTTGAGTCTGTTTTCTTTAATTGTTTTTTAAGCTCTTTCTTCCGCTTGCTCTGGTATTCGTCTACTAAATACTGTAACCATTCCCGTTTCTGGCTCTTGCGGTACTCTTCTGCTCTCTTCTCCCATTCGGCAATCGCGTGCCTGAGGTCGTCTGTTGCGACCACTGCAAAGTCGTTCTCTATCCTGGGCGGTAGCTGTCCTGGGGAGAAGACAGGTATGTTCTGGGTGAAGAGTTCTTCTGCTGCTGCGTGTGACATTTCGTTACATGCGATGACTGCTCTTACTCCGAGTTCTGCGAGGATGTCTGCTGTGGCGGAACCGCCCCCGCTTGCGTCCGTTATTATGAGTACGTCTCCTTTTTTTATCCCGTATCTCTCCTGGGTCTTGCGTATGCTGTCTCTCGTGAAGGAGTCCACGACCTTGACAGGTGTGGCACGACCCGTCATCTCAAGTCTTCGCATATGATTGATATTCCTATTTCGCTCTTTTAAACCAGCTATTACATCGTTTTTCTTCTTTAATTCAAATTTCAACTGTTTTATCTTTTTATTTCTAATTTTTATCTCTTTTCCCCTCTTTAACTTTTTATATTCTTCAGTCTTAAAAGTTTTAATCTTCCCCTCCAATCTTTTGATAGTAGCATCTCTGCTGGTTATCTTCTCTTCGAGATAACTCACGTACTCTCGTAAAGTACCTATCTCCTCCTCTTTTCGGAGGAGCGTTTCATCCTTGACCTTCGGGCTTTCCACCTTCTCAACCATCGCCTCTGATCTTGCACTTGTGCTCTCCGATCTCAACTCTGATAGTGCAGAATCTATCGTCTCCCCCTTAACGACCCTCGCCTTCACCTCGTCCAGATCACTTGGGGTATGAACCTTCTGTTCTATCTGAGAAAACTTGTTCTTGTACCGTTTGAAGGTATAGAGTGCTGCTGCAAGAGAATCGCGCTCGTGTGCATTCGCATACTCAAACCCCTGTGTGAGCTCGATCTTCTCATCTATTCCGAGTGATTCGGGCGGCAGACCAGCAACTGCATTGAAGCTTCGCCGGACCCGCTCAACCGAATGCGGCATAGGGTTTACATCGGTTGCAACAACCAAGGGCTTTCCGATTTCTGAGAGTGTCTCAACTGTTTCAGGGATGCCTGTTGTACGCGAGCTTCCAAGATAGACCACCTCTCCGCCGAGATCGAGCGCCGCTACCCCTGTGGTCGTCCCGGGATCTATCCCTACGATAACATAAACCCTTTTTGATCCTCTGAGAGGCTTGAACTTGAAACTATCCTTTTCAATAGTCTTCGCTCTGACTTGAACATCGCTGAAACGACCAGTGCGTACCTTAAGCTCTTCTCTTGGTGCCTGAACGATGAACTCACCCCGGGTGTACCCGCCATAACCACGTGCAACCCTGAGCGAGTAAGATGTCTTATTGGATTCTGTGTACGCCTTGAGATGTGCCTCTATCTCTCGTGTCATCGCTCGTACGGCACCATGAACCTTTCTGCGATACCTGTTCTGGCTCCATCCGCCGCGCCCGAGTGAACGTGCGCGTGTCACTGTGATCCTGGTGGCATCTTCAAAGACCTGGAGCACACTGCCCACGCCATTCTGCGCGAGCAGGGCACAGGCATGCGCTTCGCTCGCAGGATCAAAACGGTTGATTGCGATTCCGTATCTGCGTGCGATCGCTTCAAGGCTTCCGGGTTCATCGCCACCTGTCACCTGCACCACTCGTGTACCGAATGGCAGCGCCCCTACGAATCTGTTAAGCTCTCTTCTGTTTGATCCAAGCTCGTGGATATTATCGATTGCCAGTATCTCTGGCTTATAGTCTCGAATCAGTTGGAGCAGCCTGTGTCTCTCAACCATACGAAGCTTTTCAAGATTCTTATCCTGAAGTATCACCACTGCGTATGACGGGTCTCTTCGTGCGGCAGGCGAACCCTTTGCGATGTCAATTCCGAAGATGGTCTTCTTCAAATCCAAACGTTACTTAGATCGCCAGTTCTACATATTTAATTTGCGCAGAGTACAGATTGGAACGATCTTAAGATGTGACTTGTGCAGAAGAAATTTTGAAAATTACTTATATATGGATCAGGATAAAAAAATAGAAAGGAGGTAAAGGAGAGCAGGTGTTTTTTTGCTCTCGCTTGTATCTCCTTAATGTGGTGGGATTACTGCGTCGCGCTCGCCTGCTGGCATGAACTGACGTAGTCCACCGATTCCGAATTCTCTGCGTGGGTACCTGAAGTCAAATTGCAGGTTGGGGTCTGCAAAGCTTGCCTTGATGATCGGGTTTGTCGAGTATGCTGCACCACGTGCGTGTGCTGCACCTGCGATGATTCCGATGTATCCGCCCATGTGCCCGACGTTCATTGCAAAGTCTGGATAGTTTGGCCCTTTGAGTTCGTAGGGTATGCCCTGGTCTGAACGATAGGAGAATGTGTGTCCCATGTTCTGCTGATCCTGCAGGTCGTGTCCGTAGAAGCCGAGTCTGAGGTAGTGTTCCTTGGTTAGTGGTGTGTTGTAGTGCCACGCCGCATTGCCAAGGTCTGGGTCACCTGTCATTGCGCCTACTGCTGCACCTGAGGCTGCTGCCTGGATTGAGTATCTCTGGCTTCCGCCGAAGTGTGCTTCGCAGAGCCCTGGATATTCGTCATAGCCCTTCTGGCACCATCGTGAGACTTCTTCAGCAATCGCCATCATGTTCTCATACTTGTTCGGTACTTCTCCGACTCCGCACTTCCACTTGTCCATTGCGTAGATTGCGCCGTGGTATCCGTAGTCTTCGAGCACCTCATCGGTGTATACTGAGATGATGTAGTTGGACCAGCCTGATGAGCCACCCGCCATGTAGTTGTGAAGCCATGCTTGGTCTGTTATAACGCATCCAGGGGTTAGTGCTTCGACTATGACCTTGACTGGATCAATTCCGCCGTCAAGCCCTTCGAGTGCTTCTGGTACGCGGCTTGTCTGATTGCAGTCTGAATAGTATCCGAGTGGGATTCCGCCTGCTGAGTTGTTCCTCTGGGCACGCCTGTACGGTAGTTGTGTTCCCATGAAGACCACATCACCGTGTTTGATTGTGAAGACGAAGTCACTTGTAACAGCATCGCCTGCTGGAATGTCGTATGCGCATAGGAAGGCAAGGCTTGCCTGCTGTCCTACCCATGCACGTGATAGTCCGCCGTCTGATGTGCGCACTGCCATTGTGGGTATGCGTGCTACCTGGAAGATTCGGTCTCCGACCTCTGATTTGATCTGGTCTGCCTGGTACTTAGGAAACATCTTGTTGATGTCTATTAAGAAGCGCTGGTCGATTGCGTCTGCCAGTTCATCGTTTCCTGTGAAGCACTTGGCATAGCTGTCCTTAACCAGCTCTGGGTTTGTCTCTGCCGTGTGCTCCATCATGATCGCACCGGCGCCGATGTTGTGGTTGAGCATTTCCATGTAGAGACTGATAGACTCTGGTGTGACCTCTTTTCCGAATCTGCGCTCTATTGTCTCGTGCGCAATGGTAAGGCCATTGATAGCGGTTCTTCGCATATCATCGTAGCACTGCTGCATTGCAGGGTTGTTCTCATAGTTGAGGTCATCCATCTCAAGCCCGGCGATATCTGTGCCTGGCTTCCATCCTTTGTGTGCTGGTGTGTCTTCGCCACCTGCCCACTCGCGGTCAAGACCTGTTATCCTATAGGTCTGCAAGACCTTCTGTCCCATCTGGGCGCCTTTTAGGTGGAGATCAGGGTTGTAGTTAGGTATGCCGCGCTCAGCGGTGATTCTCTTTGCTGCTTCCCATGCCTCTGATTTCCTCTTACTCTGCATTACGCCGTCGAATACGTGGAAATCGCCTTTGTTGATTGCTGGATCCTGCCCATATTTCAGCTCTATCGAGTTCATCTTTGAGTTCTTGCTCTGCAGGAACAATTCCTTTGGATATTTTACCATTTCTATTTCACCTCTTTACATTCCTGTTATCTTTTCGGGTACCATGTTCCCAAGCATTTTGAGCCGCTGGATTCTGCGACCCCATTGGAGCGCTTCTCTGACCTCTTCATCTGGCTTGTCTGGGTCACCTTCTCTTGTGCATGGTTCGCCGCGGTCTGTACGATACACAACTGTTCGCTTTATGAGTTCTTCCTCTGATAGTGCTTTGCCCATACCGATAGGCGTATCTACCGGGTTTCCAAAGCTGTCTTTCTGGTAGACAACCTCGCCACCGGACGCAATGCATCGCTCTATAGGATCAAACATCATACCATCTGCGTCAAGTCTGCAACTGTGACCTGTGCAGGTGTACTGCCTGACCTGATCTCTTGCTGCATCGCAGATCTCTGTCTCAAAGAGAGTTCTGCATGCCTCTTCAAGGTCGCGCTGACGCATCTCAAGCGTTACTCGTCCAGAGTAGACACCGTTGTCGATTCCTCTGAATCTGTTGTGGTACATCCATGCTCTGGTATAGTGTGCGATCGGTGGGTTGTACATCGAGTCTGTCATGATGATCGTGTCCATTCTATCGCCTGCCTTTGCACCTTCTGTTGGTGGTACAAGGTCTCTCATTGGATCCTCTGGCTCGCCGATCTCGGCTAGTGGTGGGTTCACTGATTTGTATGCTTCACCGAGTTGTCTATGTCCTATCAGTGTGAGGAAGTCCTTATCCGAAAGTGTTCGGATCTTCTCCAATTTAACGCTTGGATCCATCACTTTCTTTCGGTTCTGCATTACCCTATCATCTGTTGGAACAAATTGTCGTTGATAAACCATTCTTCTTCACCTCTATTTGAAGTTCCCTTTTATCTCGGCTGCTGCACTCGCAATCGCTTCCATCGGCTTGCGTATAAGGTCTACTTCGCCGAAGATGTCCCCTACGAGTCCTGATGTTGCCTCGGGTCCATAGACCGCTGTGCCGCTATCAAGAGATACTGCTGCTGCGATAAGTGGTATCGCGAATCCCTTTGAGTGGCGGGTCACAATATGGTTACCGCTGAAGATACCTGGGCTTCCTCCACCATAGATAGCGTGGCTGAAGAACGAGAAGCTTACACCATTACCCATGCCGTCGCCGTAACCTGCATGTGGCAGTCCTGTCTCATGCTCGATCAGGTCATTGAAGTAGAGCAGTGTTGACGACACGCCCTGTGCCGCTCGTGCCGCACCCTGGTTGACGATAACTGCTGCAACGAGTCCTGCGCACACATAAGCGTTCCATGCTGATGGATCGTTTGCACTGTAGAACTTGTAGCCAGATGGCAGGGTCTTGCCCACTTTGATAGCACCATCTTCAAGTGCTCTTCCGACGGTCGCTGCAACAACATCACCTGTGCAGCCATGACCCGCTTCCTTCACGAGGTCGTAGACCACGTTGTTCGCATTAAGTCCCTGGCATGCGTGAACAAGTGCCTGCCAGCGTCTCCATCGACCAATTGCATCTCCCATTTCCACATGACCAATTGCTTCCAGTGTTGAACTTAGAGCAACAGCTTCAAGGGTTCTCTTCCTGGTTGAAGCCACGACATGGTTTGCCATAATGTTTCGCATGGCAAAGCCTGGTCCCTCATTAGCACAGCTTGCGGCAAGTAGTGAGATCACGTTTCCGCCCATGAACTCGTATGTCTGCGGGTATCGCCCATAGAATGCACAGTGTACGAGGGGGGAAGCGTGGAAGTCGAGATCGTACTTCTCCATCACAAGGTCAGTCATTGCCTGTGCGACTGTTGTGAGTGCTGTTGTGTACTCGACGCCTGTGTTCGAAAGTTGCTCTGAGATCTTGACGTACAGCACGTTCCCTTTCTTCATTGGGGTAATTTCTGTCCCGTCGCCAGGGTTGACTTCAAGTCTCTCTTTGAGCCTTGCTACGATGTCATTTGCATCGTTTACAAGTGGTAGGTCCATGGTTCGAGTTTTCACCGATTTTGGCGGGTATACGCCACCTGGAGAACTCTTTATTCCAAGTTTCTCTTTGTTCGGTATGTCTGGGAAGTGTATGTACTCGTTGGCATAGTGCCCAGTCGAGAGGGCTTTCTGTGCTCCTCCGAGGTTCACTGCCACGGAACGCTTGAAAATACTTGCAAGCTCTCTTACAGCGGGGTTCTGGACTGGTGTTATGGCTTCAAGCGGTATGCCTGATTCCAGTACCTTACCATTGTCCCCGTATAGATCTATTTTTTCTGTTAGATAGGCCATTTATATTCGTTCCTCCATTATTTTTGATTTCGAGAACGTCTCAGGTTCTGGCACACGATTCACAGAAGACTCATTCGAGTATTCATTTTTGTGTACCATCATCTACCGTCACAATCCTCAGGCGATATAATATCTTGTTTGTATTTAAGTTTTTTGTTTTGATCATGATAAACCATTATAAAGATACAATATTTTTTAATATTACTAAAATATTTTTAACCATGCATGGTCAAGTGAGAGAAAACGACCAACAAAGCTATAAATGAAATGGAGTGCTTGCATTCCTTTAAAGTTGTTGCGCCCGGAAAAATCACAATTCTGACACAACAACCAACAAATTGACTCCACGGCAATAGGATAATATATATAATTCAACACCCAACCTTGAATGGATCATGAAGATACTGCGTGTGAATCTCACGAAAGAGACAGGTGCTGTTGAAGAGATTGGTGATGAGTTTTTATCATTCATCGGTGGCAGAGGGCTTGGTGTGGCACTTCTCACACAGGAAGTTGATCCGAACGTAGAGCCCCTCCAACCTGAAAACAAGCTGATATTCACCCGAGGCGCATTGACAGGCTCGTCAATCCCCTTCTCTGCACGCCACAACACAACAAGCATTTCACCGCTCACAAAGACGATCTTCAGTTCCAATGCGGGCGGAAACTTCGGGTGTGAACTTGCCCGCACAGGCTACAATGGTTTGATAATCGAAGGACGAGCATCCTCACCACTATACCTACAGATCGATGACAACGGGGCTGAGTTTCGAGACGCTTCCAACCTCTGGGGCTGCGACGTCTTCGAGACCACGACGACCTTAAAAAAAGAGTGCGGAGTGCACTTTCGAAACACGCTCGTTATAGGCACCGCCGGGGAACAAAGAGTGTGCTTTGCAAATATTATGACACAACTCCATCGAGCGTTCGGTCGTGGTGGGCTTGGTGCTGTAATGGGCAGCAAAAACCTGAAAGCAATCGTTGCAACAGGGAACAGTTCAGTCCCCTCGGATCACTATCGCGATATCGAGGCAGGTTTATGGAAGAAGGTTGTTGACGGTGTTGGAGGACTGAAGTCCATGGGAACCTCAAGCATTCTCCAGGTGGCAAATGAGAACAACGCACTCCCAACCAAAAACTACTCAACGACCGTCTATGAAGATGCTGAAATGATAAGCGGGGAAGCACTCCGCAAGTACACAATCAACCAGAGCACCTGCCACAGCTGCCTCATCGCATGCAAACGAGTAACACAGAGCAAGAAACATAATATCATAACAGAAGGCCCCGAGTACGAGACACTGATGAGCCTCGGATCAAACCTCTGTGTCAACAACCTCGACGACATAATAAAGTCCAATTACCTATGCAACCGCTACGGACTCGACACACTCTCCACAGGCGCTGCAATCGCAAGCTTGATGGAATCGAGAGAGAAGAAACACGCTCGATACGAGATCAAATGGGGCGATGGCGAGAGAGTGCATGAAGTGATCGAACTGATCGCACGAAGAGAAGGGATCGGCGCAGAACTCGCAGACGGCGCTAAAGCATTCGCAGAGAAACACAGTGTACCTTCCTACACAGTGAAAGGAATGGATTTCCCAGGACACGACGCTCGAGGCGCAGCAGGACAAGGGCTCTCATACGCCGTATCGAACCGCGGCGCAGATCACCTCTACAGCATGGAATATATCGAAGAATACGGACACCCAAAAAGAAACAACATATCTGGAAAGGCAGACCAAGTAATATATAACGAGAACAGAAACGCAGTACTTGACTCAATCGCACTCTGCAAGTTCTCAATCCGATTCTACACCCTCGAAGACTACCTGACAATACTCTCAAAAATAATAGGAAACTCAAACGAAGAAGAGATGCAGAAACTCGGCAGCCGAATCGTTCAGATGGAACGACAGTTCAACTGCAAACGCGGTTTCAGCCGAAAAGACGACACGCTACCAGAAATAATGAAACCAGCAGGATTCGAAGAGGAGCTTGAGAGATACTACCACCTCCGCGGCTGGAACCCCAACGGATGCCCACCATGAAAAATAAAGCATAATTAAAAATTTAGTATTTTTAATTTATATTTTTTATTTTAAAAAACTTTCAGGGCGTTTGCTTGCAAAGCTGGGCTTTTTGAATCGTGCCACAGAACGTTGCAATCAAAAACCATATAAGATCGCAGATGGTGGTTATTGGCATACGTGTTGAATCTTGGAGATCTTGGTAAGGAGTTTGATTGCAAGGCCGATGCTATCAGGGATTATGTGAGGGTGCGGAGTGATGTTGGGGGAGAGTATGTTAGAGCGGTTGGGCGGCTTGCGGGCGAGTCTTCTACTGTGAACCAAAGGTTGCCGCGGTACTCTGGTTCTCGCATACTTGAGGGTGGATTCATAAAGCCTTTTTCACATAACTTGAAGACGCGTGGCGAGGCCCATGCGTGGCTTGATTGTGTCATGGATGGTGTTGTGGTTGGTGCGGTGGATGGCAGCCAGATATATCCTGATAAGGGCTATGATGTTCCGATCGGTGTGGTTCAAACAGCAGGCATCTACAACAGGCACACGGGCGCAGGCGATTTTGGTGAGCGGACGCGAGTAGAGTTGATCACGCCTGCTCAGTTTGAACGAGCACGTGTGTACGCTTATAGCAGTGAATTCGTTGATGCTCATAGGTTTAGGGCTGAATGCGAAGAGATAAAACAGTTGTTGTGTGAACACGATGAAATATTTGTGCTGCTTGACGGTTCGCTCATCCTGTCCCATATAATCTCTCGAATTGGGGTGATCGTACCAGTGCTTTCCTGTGTGACAGGGATGATCGGCGTGCCACAGGTGATGGTTTTGGAAATAAGTCGATACTTGACAGGTATGGTGAGTTCAGAGATGCCATCGCCTTTTTTTATATTAATCTCGGATCGGGGATAGGGAGGGCAGAATACCCGGTTTGGGCGCATGAAAAAGGGATGACCGAGACGATTGCAGACATCCTGCGGGCAGAGAGCATCATCCGCGGAGGATACCCTGACCTCTTGATCCATGCACACAGGAGGGCGTTGATACGCACACAGGAACATCGTCTCTTCTACGCGATGCTTGAGAACTTTTGTCATGCCAACGACCTGCCCTTCTCAAAGAGCAGGAAACAGGTGCACAAGCAGATGCCTGTTTGGATGAATTATCACACGCGGTTCTGAGAGAGTTCGCGTAGGGTTGCGCCAAACTCTGATTCCACAATCGAGTGGACACCATGGTTTTTCGGGTGGAGATCAAGCTCTACGATCACATGCTGGTGCCCCATCTCTTTCAAGGGTTCAACCTGTCGTGGCCCATTTGTGATAGAGAAGATCTCCATATTTTCGAGTGCGTCCATTGGTAGTGCGTGTGGGACGCCTGTTATCACCGCAAAGTCGTAATCAGCATACCGTTCTTTTATCAATCGAGAAGCAACCTTGCCTGCAACGCCGTACTCGTCAAGCCCACCGATACAATGATCAATGCGAAAGCCTCTTGCTTTAAGATCTCTTAGGATTTCGTTTGCATACTGCCTCACTCGTGGCGACGTGCCACACCGTATTTCGTATCGCCTCTCTCGGGCGGTAGATAGTCCTTGCTTGCTGCACCATGTTCTTTCTCAACTCGTGTTGCAGCTTCAAGAATATGTTTCTGGTGTGAAAGCTCTTCACTGCTGATTATACCCTCTTTCTCGGCAGCCTCAAGTGTCCTGATGACACCAACCGTGTTGTCGCTGTACCCTGCATGCACGTCCACAACAAGAGTCGGGATATCGATTTTGGCCTGAGCCACAATGCTCTGCATATCCTCGCCTATTATCATGCTTGCACACGTGCCAATAACCCCTATTAATTTTGGCTTGAACCGCTCCGCCACTACATGCAGGAGATCAGTTAGCTGGGTCTCGCCACCAAATATGAACTGGGACTCTCCCATTCCAGTCGTAACAACCCTCATCCCGTCCTCTTCCATCAATCGTGCATGCTTGAAGCTGCACCCTGGCGGACCATGGAGGATCACAACATCAACACCGAGATCGCGCATGGTGTAAAGTGCCGCAACGATCGAACTCGGGCGAGGGTGCAGTATCTGGAATTCTTCTTCCATTTTATCACTCATTTCATATATATTCAATGACATCTAATGATTTTTTCATAATTTTAATCTCTTGCCTGCAGAATCCGTTCTGCGAGTCTTGCAGCGTTCACACCATTATCTATTCCAACACATGCAACAGGAACACCAGGTGGCATCTGTGCAATCGATAAGAGTGCATCGAGTCCACCGAGCGCTGTGCTGACTGGAACACCGATCACAGGTTTTCTGGTTCTCGCTGCAATAGCCCCTGGAAGCGCTGCTGAGAGCCCTGCTATGGCGATGAACAACAGAGCGTCCGAGTTTCTTACGTACTCGTCGAGTTCATCTGGGTTTCGGTGCGCTGAGATCACCCGCATCTCATGGGCGATTCCTGCTTCTTCGAGTGCCATGCTCGTCTTCTCGGCAATACTCGTATCCGACTTTGACCCCATCAATATTGCTACCTCTGGCATACCAGTCCTATTTTTGTGCTACTGTAGATAAATCTTGGCATATCTGCTTTCCTGCTTCTCTGCAGTGAATACGCTTTCCCTGTTGGTGTTTTTGGATTTTACCGCGGGTGATTATCATTGTAACACTTAAATTAAAAAATAGTAAAAATTGAGTGAAGAAAGCTACAGCATCCCTTTCGAGGATTTCCAAAAAATAGGTTGTAGGTCTAAAAATCGAAATCCATTCTGCAATGAGACCAGTTGAAAACTATTGGAATGCCATTCAAATTAATGGAAGCCACAGTAACAAATATAGTTCATCTGGTATAAGTTATGGGGGCTGTTGTCATGCCAGGGGTTTTATCTGCGTTCACGTTGCTCAATCCTTTGATCCAGGGGGTTTTGATTGATCTTGGTTTTGTTGCGCCGACAGAGCCGCAAGAGCTGGCGATTCCACGTATTTTGTCTGGTGAACATCTTCTCTTGATTGCGCCGACTGGCTCTGGGAAGACGGAATCTGCTGTATTACCACTTTTTCACAGGGTTTTGGATAAGAGTTCTGATGAGCGGGCAGGGATTTCTGTTCTGTATATCACGCCACTTCGAGCGCTTAATCGTGACATGCTTTCGCGTCTCGAGCGGCTGGGTGAGCTCATTGGGATTACTGTTGGGGTGCGTCATGGTGACACGTCGAAGTCTGAGCGCCAGCGTCAATCATTGCACCCGCCAGACGTTCTCATAACCACTCCCGAAACACTTCAGATAATGCTGACTGGAAAGCGGCTTCGAGCAAATCTTGGTAGTGTTTCGCACGTGGTTGTGGATGAGGTGCACGAACTTGCAGCTTCAAAGCGCGGAAGCCAGCTGTCGATTGCACTTGAACGTCTGGTTGAGGTCTGTGGCGAGTTTCAGCGCATTGGTCTTTCGGCGACGGTTGGGAACCCTCTTGAAGTTGCATGTTTCCTTGGTGGTTTCTCAGAGGCTGGCGTTGGGCGGAATGTTGATATATTGGAGGTGGATGTTGTCAGAAAACTTGATTTTAACGTGATTTATCCAACGCCGACGATAGAAGATCGGGAGGCTGCAAGAAGACTCAACTGCACTCCTGAGCTTGCATGCCACGTGAGAATCATCAAGGTGATTGTGGGTGGTAAGAGATCAACGTTGATATTTGTGAACACTCGTGAGGCTGCAGAAGCGCTTGGGTCGAGATTCAAGATGCTTGGCGAATCTGTCGGGGTGCATCACGGCTCGCTCTCACGCCACGCTCGCATCGAGGCGGAAGAAGATTTTAAGGCTGGTAAGCTCAAAGCTCTTATCTGCACATCATCGATGGAGCTTGGCATTGACATTGGGGACATTGATCATGTAATCCAGTACATGTCACCGAGGGAGGTTTCACGGTTGATCCAACGCGTCGGGCGTTCAGGGCACAGCATGGATCGAATTTCGAGTGGAACGATCATTACCACGTCTGAGGACGATGCCGCAGAATCATGGTCGATCATAGAGAACGCTACCAAGGGGGAGATTGAAGAGATAAAACTACACAAATCACCCACAGATGTGATTGCAAACCAAATATCTGCATTAACACTCGAATACCGTGAAATAACACCCAAAAAAGCCTATGACATCATGAGAAGAGCTTATCCATTTCATGACTTGGAGTTCGATCAATTCGAAGAGGTTGCAGTGCAGACCAAAGATAACAGGCTCGTGTGGATCGATGAAGAAGATGGGAAGATCAGGCGTAGGCGAAAGAGCTTCCAGTATTTCTATGAAAACATCTCCATGATACATGATGAGAAGAAATACGAAGTACATGATATTGTGAGCAGAAGATCTATCGGAGCACTTGATGAGGTATTCATAGCAAATTTTGCACGCCTCGGCGCAGTCTTCATCGCGAAAGGCGAAATGTGGCGAATAATAGAAGTACTGCACGAAAAACAGCGCGTAAATGTAGAACCGCTCAAGGACCCAGGCGGCGAGATACCGAACTGGGTCGGAGAAGAGATACCTGTACCGTTCAGAATAGCACAAGAGACAGGTGCCATCAGACAGAGGATAGCAGACCAACTCAAAAACAAGACCGATCCGATACCACAGATACTGGAAGCATACAACACCACAGGAGAAGCGGCTGAAAAAGTCTCCAAACTAATACACCGACAATTGATAGAAGAACTCCCTGTACCAACCGATAAAACGATCACAATCGAGGCAAATAAGGACGAAATCACAATAAACCTCTGTGCAGGGCACAGGGTCAACGAGACACTTGGCCATGTGCTCACATCACTCCTCACAACCCGTATGGGTGCAAGCGTTGCAATGGAGATAGACCCCTACCGCATACGACTCACAGTCCCAAAGAGAATACCTGCAAGACTGATCCAACGTATGATACTTGAACTAAAACCAGAGTACGTAGAACCCATAATCGAGATAATGCTAAAGAACACCACACTCCTCAAATGGAAGATTGTGCACATAGCAAGAAAATACGGAGCGCTCAGCCTAAACATAGACTACGAACAGATCAGCATGCAAAAACTGCTCTCGATATTCGAAGATACACCCATGTACCACGAAGCGATAAGGGAAATACTGCACGACAGACTGGACACACCCAGAACAGAAGAAGTGATCAAGAAGATACACAGCGATGAAATAACTGTTACAACCAGTAGACCAAGTCCAATTGGAGAAGCAGGGTTCACAGGTGGTAGAAACCTCGTATCACCACAACGCGCAGACGCAACGATACTGAAAGCACTGCGAGAAAGAATAATGGAAGATCGGATCATACTCTTCTGCGCACACTGCAAAGAATGGAGATCGCACAGAAAAGTAAAGAACGTGCCAGAAATACCACAATGCCCACTCTGCGACTCACGGATGATAGCAGCCCTCAAACCATGGGAAGAAGAAGAGATAAAGATAATTAGGAAAAGGGATAGAAACCGAGAAGAAGAAGAACGAGCAAAACGAGTCTACAAAAACTCGCACATCGTACTCTCACACGGCAAACAAGCAGTGATCGCACTTGCATCCCGCGGAATCGGACCAGAGACAGCATCAAAAGTCATAGGCAAACTACGAGCAAATGAAGAAGACTTCTACCGCGATATACTCGAAGCAGAAAGAAACTACGCCAGAACAAAACA
>NJEL02000060.1 GCA_002254825.2 Methanosarcinales archaeon ex4572_44
GGCAATAAGACTTGCGGAATATTTTTGTGGACGTTTGAATAAAATAAAATTTGTGCTGTTGAGATCTTACCCTTCCTTGATTAGCAGAGCCAGCTCTCTGAGATCGAAACGATGGTTGGAAGGATCACTGACCCATGGAATCTTCCATAAATGCTCAAGTCCTGTCATCTCCTGTATCGTAGTCGGACCTGCCTCTTCTGCTTCATCGCCTTTAAAGCCGTTCAGCACGACCCCGAGCACCCGGGCGCCTCTCGCTCGAAGGTGTTCTATGGTCAGGACGGTGTGGTTGATCGTGCCAAGTCCAGCCCTCCCAACTACAACACATGGGGTACCCATGGCGACTATGAGATCCGAAAACCAGAAACCACGTGCTATCGGCACTGCAACGCCACCTGCTCCCTCAACCACGACCACTTCGTGGCGGGATGAGAGTAGATCATAACAATATAGTATCCTCGAAGGCTCAATCGTCACCTTTTCAAGCTCTGCTGCAACTATTGGTGCAAGGGCATGCCTCAACCGATAGGGAGACACCAGATCGAGAGAATCTCGCGAAGAAGAAGCCTCTCGAAGCGCCATTGAGTCACTGACCCTGCCTGTTTCAACTGGCTTCATCACACCAGCATCAACACTGAGTCCAAGAAGAGACCTGACGAGTGCTGCAGCCACAATCGTCTTCCCAACACCAGTATCAGTACCTGTGATAAACACTCCCTTTATAAGAGACCACGCTCCCCGGCAACTTCAAGTATCACACCTGCCGCTGTGTGAACATCTTCACTGGTATGGGTTGCCATGAGCGCGGTGCGGATACGACCCATGTTTGCAGGGACAGATGGGGGGCGAATGGCACTCGCATACACACCCTGCTCAAAGAGCCGATCTGAAAAAAGACAGGTATTATCCGTCCCACCGATCATGATAGGAATTATTTGCGATTCAGAAGAAACGTCCAAGCCGCCCTCCTTCAGAAGAGCGGTGTAATCCCCAACGTTCTTCCACAATTTGACAGCAGGATCTTCCACTCGTATAACTGAGATAGCTGCAAGCGCAGCACCAATTGCAGGAGGTGGGAGAGCTGTTGTGAATATAAAAGAGCGCGCAGTATTGACCAGATACTCAATGAGCAAACTACTGCCTGCGACATAACCACCTATGCTGCCGATCGCCTTGCTGAGCGTACCAACGTGAACATCAATCTTATCATGCACCCCGAAGTGCTCAGGCGTGCCGCTCCGCCTCTCGCCAAAGATACCTGTTGCGTGAGCATCATCTACCATCACACGAGCATCAAACTCCTCTCCCAATTCAACGATCTCGGGCAGCGGAGCAAGATCACCATCCATGCTGAAGACACCATCGGTAACGATCAACCGACGTCCATTGCCGCGCAAATTTCGAAGTAGATCCCTTAGGTGCTCGGTGTCCCTGTGACGATACACACGTGTCTCTGCACGAGAGAGCTTGCACCCATCAACGATGCTTGCATGATTTAACTCGTCACTGAAGATCACATCGCCCTGCCCTACGAGACTTGTGAGACATGCGAGATTTGCCATATACCCTGTGCTGAAGACAAGAGACCTCTCAGTACGCTTAAAATCAGCAAGCGCATCCTCAAGCGATGCATAAAGCTCGCTCGTACCAGTAGTAAGCCTGGAACCACCACTTCCTGTACCATACGCTTCAACAGCGCCAACAGCACCCTTCTTCACGAGAGGATGCTCTGAGAGCCCAAGGTAATTGTTCGACGAGAGGAGCAACACCTCCTTGCCGTCAACGATCGCATGGGGCACTTGACCAGTCCTAAATACCCTCAACCTGCGATAAAGACCCTTGTCCCTTAACCGATCAACCTCAAGCTTTAACCACTGCATACACAGCACCACAAACGCAGGAAACTATATTTATAACCGCGGGTTGGGGTGTTATCGCAACGAATACAGAGGTCATAGGATGTCAACTTGCTCAGGTGTTGTTTGTTTTTGGTGGTTGGGTTCTGGTTTTATTAGTGATACGGTCTTTGTTTGATACGTATATGCTTTCTGTTGTTGTCTTTCCTCTTCGGTCTTATTTTGTTTTGCTTGTGTTAAGTGGTGGTACACGGATTTTTGTTGGCTTTCTTGTGCTTGAAGAGATGGTGAAGGGTTTTCGTCCTGTCCGTTTTCGTGTGCTTCGGGATGGTCGTGAGCAGTTGTTACAGCCCTCTGAAGCAGTTCTTTTGTTGCGACGTGCTGATGAGATTTTACTTGCTTCTGATGGTTATCAGTCTGATTTTTCGAGTTTTTGTGATATGCTTTCTTCCTTTCAGCTTGGTTGGGATCGGGTTTATGTGTGTGGGTTGTGTCTCAAGGATTACAGGTTTACACGCCTTGACGAAAGTGATGGTCATGGTGTTCTGTTTCATGGGAGGCATGTTTGTCGTGAGTGTGCGAGGTCTGAGCTCGTTTCTGCGATTGAACGTTCTGGCAAGCCTCTTGGTTTGGGTGGTATGCGCAGGTTGTTGGATTTATTGGATAGGTTTCGGGACTTTGATCGGGTTGTTGGGCTTTTGTCCCCGTTGGAGGCTGATTTTGGGTTGACACGGTTTGATCGGATAGAGGCTGTGTCAACGCCGTCGTCGGTTGACACGGGCGATCTTCCAATTGTTGATCGCTTCAAGCGTCTGCTTCTCGATGGTGGTTTGAAGAAGCTCTTGCCTGTTCAGTCGCTTGCGGTTGAGAACGGACTTCTTGCTGGTTCGAGTTTGCTTGTTGTTTCTGCTACTGCTACTGGCAAGACTTTTGTTGGGGAGCTTGCTGGTGTTGAGAATGTGCTGCGTTCTCGTGGCAGGTTGCTCTTTCTTGTGCCTCTTGTTGCCCTTGCCAATCAGAAGTATCGTCAGTTTAAAGAGCGCTATCGTGATTTTGGGTTATCGGTCTCGCTTCGGGTTGGTGTTGAGAGGATCAGAACAGGGCGTGGTCGGAGTATTCGGACGTCGCTTTCTTCTGATATTATTGTTGGCACTTATGAGGGTGTGGATTATCTTATTCGTGCTGGGATGCTGGATGATCTTGGCAAGATTGGTACCGTTGTGATCGATGAGGTGCATATGCTGGAGGATGATGAGCGGGGCCACAGGATTGACGGTTTGATTGCAAGGCTCAGGTTTCTCTTTCCAAGTGCCCAGTTTGTGTACCTTTCTGCTACGGTTGGAAATCCGCGTTGGCTTGCAGAAAGCCTTGGTGCATGCTTGGTTGAGTATGAATATCGTCCGATTTCGCTTGAGCGACACCTCGTATTTGCATTGGAGGGAGAAAAGCAGCGGTGTTCAGGAGTTTAATCAGATGCTTGGGCGTGCAGGACGTCCAGATTATCATGATCGTGGACGAGTGGTGCTCCTGGCTGATCCTAACAGGAATTTTCGGGGTGGTGGTAGAGAAGACGAGGTTGCATTCAAGCTACTGGGCGGTGAGATCGAGCACGTGGATGTGATCTATGATAGGGGTGCAGGGCTCGAAGAGACACTTGCAAATGTCGCTGCATCAGGAAGAGAAGAGGATATTGTCTCTATAGACAGTATGCTTCTCGGCTTTGCAGATGTGCAGAAGTCTCTTAAATACCTCTCTTCAAATGGTTTTATTCGCAGGAAAGGTGATCGGTTCAAGCTCACCAGTTTCGGGCGGATCGTATCTTCACACTTTCTGAGCGTCTCACAGGCATTCTTGATCCGGGAATCGGTGCTCTCAGGAGAGGACGTGCTCGATGTCGTAACACGAATCCTGACCTTTGATGCTTTATACTTCAAGTATGCAAGAAGGCTCTCACAGATTCTCAAGGTCGAAGTGCCAGAGCGTGTATTTGCAGGTGCAGCCCTCGATCTCATCTTCTCACCAGATAACCTATCAAGGCTCGATTCTGATCTTGAGCGAATGGTGCTCGATTTCTCTATCGAATTCATGGCCTGCGAGTGCCGAGATGCACCCTTCTGCAGTTGTAGTGAGAGACGGTTCTCAGAATACTTAATCGAGCTCCGATGCAATGGCCTTGACCCAACAGGGATCATAGATGAGTTATCAGAGAGGTTTGGAATGTATGCATACCAAGGAGACGTGATCACTTACCTTGAAAACGCCCTCCGCATCGTCGGATCGATCCACCTAATTGCAACCATCTTCGGAAGAGAGGACGTGGCAGCTGAGGCTGGAAAGATTAAGCGTTGTGTTGAACGCGGCAAGTTATGAGTCTCTAATGCCCAAGTTGAGTGACCAAAACCCTAAAGGTATCGCGAGCAGAATATGCGAGACCAAGCCCCTCGGTGGCACGACGCTCAGGCATCAACCTCAATGACCTTGTCCCTCGAATGGACACCCCTAATTATCCGCACACCACTCCTACGCACGTCGAAAAACTCTGCCAGAAGCTTAACCACTGCACCATTCGCCTTACCCTCCACCGCTGGAGCTCTCACATACACTCTGAACTCATCGCCATCATTCAAAACCTCATCCCTCCTCGCATTCGAAGCCACTCTCACACGTATCACCTTCATACCAAATCCCACAACTCTTTTCAAGATATATGAAACTATCTTGTTCCAACAACAAATTTTTTAACACCCCAGTTAATAAAATCTCTTAAGTGAAAATCGCGGCTGAAGGATAGTGGTTCGGGATATTGTCAAAACATAGCACCGAAGTATTCCCTAAGCTTTTTGGCGAACAGGACAAAAGGAAGAGTGCTGGAGAAAAGAATTCCCACACTTGAAAGAGTGGTGTGTAGGTCGGATCGAATCGAGTGGTTGGAATGGTTTTGTGGCGCGGCACCAGTTGATTTTAAGTATTATGATACCATTGGAACTATTGATAGAAGATGACGACTTTAAAAGTTGGGGATATTATGGCATCCAGTGCGCCTTATGGTGATTCATCAGAATTGCTTGACATAGAGAAATTCAAACAAGTTCTTCATTATGTAATTCATAAAACAAGCAGCATTGACAACGTAGGCAAAACGGTACTATATAAAATTCTGTATTTCACTGATTTCAATTATTATGAGATGTTTGAGGAAAAATTAACAGGGGAAACTTACTTGAAATATCCGTTTGGTCCTGCACCGCGTGATTTTGATGCTGTTGTAAACAAACTCGTTGAAGAGAGGCTAATAGAAGAAAAAACATGGTTTGAAGGTGCATATAAAAAGATAAAATATCTTTCGACCGTTGAACCAAATACATCAAAGATTGCCAAGGAGGAATTGAATTTCATTGATGAAAACATAGATAAGTACTCCCGTTTTAATGCTAAGCAAATAAGTGAGCATTCGCATGAAGACATCCCTTATATTACAGCCGAAGATTTCGAGGAACTTGATTATGAATTAGTGTTTTACAGAGATTCGGAACTATCAGTAAGGACATATGATGATATAGGTGGTGGATGCTGAATTTGAAGCCGTTCCAGAGTTTCCTAAAGAATTGAAAAAATTATCTAGGAAATATAAATCGCTCAATGAAGATTTTGAGAAATTTCGGACGGTGTTAACTATAACGTTGCCCAATCATACGCCTGGGACTTTTGAAATATCTGACCTTGGAGCAAATGTCAAAACACCAATTTATAAAGTGAAACATTTTAGATCTAGAGATTTTAGGGGCAAAGGCTCTATAAGTGGGTTTCGTATAATTTATGCACACATGCAAAATAGTGAAAAGATAATATTTATATAAATATATCATAAAAATAATAAATCGAATCATGATGTAGAAAGAATTAAAAAATATTTTGAAGAGCTTTAGTTGCACTTGATAGCTCACACACTATCGGGCGCTTCTACCACACCCCCATCCATGCTTAAATCAACGCCCGACCTCCCCTCTCCCCGTGGATGCCCCGATTTTAGTCAGGTGTGGCGCTTTGTAAGTAGCATGCTCAAGGCAGTCTTTTCTTTAACTTTTTAGCTTTTGATTTCTTTCATTATTTGTTCTGGTTTTCCGATGTCTGTGAGTGATTTCCAGCGTTTGATGCAGGCTTCGTAGTAGTGTGGTTCGGTCAGGAATTTTTCTGAGAATCCGTATCGTGAAAGTTTGTTTCGTACGTTTTTGAGCGTGTTTTGGTCGATTTTTATCTTCAGTTTTCCGTTTGTTTTTCCGCGGTCGAAGTCTGTCCATGTGCTGGCTTGTATCAGTCCAGACTTCTCTGCGTCTTCGTAGAGGTATGTTCCAGGTGTTGGGGTGGTGATGCCTACGAAGACCAGTTCAGGTTCTGTAGATTCGATTAGTCTGACGGTTTTTTCGAGGTCTTCTATTCGTTCGCCTGGGGTTCCGATCATGATGTTTGCAACGACGATAACTCCTTCTTCTTTGCACATTTTTATGGCGTTCCATGATTGTTCTTCGCTCACGTTCTTGCCGAGGATCTGCAGTACGTGTTCTGATCCTGACTCGATTCCGAAGCAGACGCTGATGCATCCTGCTTTTTTCAATTTACGGATCGTTTCTCTGTCGATTGTGTCGGCGCGGGAGTGGCAGTACCATACTATTTCGTTGCTCAGTCCGCGCCTTTCCATCTCCTCACAGAATTTCTCTGTCCATCGTTTGTTTACGGTGAAGGTGTCGTCTTCGATCATGAGGGCGTGGATGTGGTATTTCTCGATCAGGTGTTCGATCTCGGAGAAGACGTTCTCGAGGCTGCGGTATCTTACTTTGTGTCCGAAGAGTTTATCGAGGCATGGTTGGCAGAATCTGCATTTGAAGGGGCAGCCTCTGCTTGCGAAGATGTGGAGGGCTGGTGAGGGGAGTGGAAAGTTGGTTACAGGGTTTGAGAGTATTTCGTTTATTGGGAAGATCTCACGGGCTGGGTATGGCAGAGTGTTGAGGTCTGGTATCGGCTCTCGCTTCGGGTTGTGAACGATCCTCTCGGTCCTCTTTTGATCTTTGTACACAAGTCCTTTGATGGTGTGTAGCTCTCGTCTTCCTTCGAGTGCTTCTACCAGTTCTTGGGTTGTGTGTTCGCCTTCACCGACCACCACGAAGTCCACATTCTCTTCTCGTATGACCTCGTCGGGGCAGACGGTTGGGTGTGGGCCGCCGAGTGCTACATCTGCGCCGAGCCTCGTTTTTACAATCTTTGCAACCGCGAGTGCGCGGGGCATCTCTATCGTCATCGCACCGATGCAGACGAGATCGGCGCTGCTACTGATGATTCTCTTCTTTGTCTCATTCCAGTCATTTAAGAAACGTAGGTCTAATCCTTCAACCTCAACACCGTTCTCTCTGAGATAGCCTGCGATGTATGCAAGTCCGAGTGGAAGATAGCTCGTCTGCATGTTGAAAGATTCACCAGGGGATACCAGTAGCACCTTCAAGTTGAGAACACCGCGCTATTCATGGAATTTATATATCAGATGAGACATGGATAAATAGGTTTTGATGTGGTAGCTCCCAAGCCAAGGGGCAGGTGTCTGGTGAAATATGCTGTTTTTCAGTAATTCGATGCTTGAAATTCTCGGAAGAGTGGTGGTGATCTTGATAGTGGTACTTGTGGCGTTGCTGGTATCTTTGCTCCTCCTCTGCTTTGTTATGCTTCGTACAAATAGAATATTCTTTCCAAATTTTGTTCTGTTCATTGTAAGCTTGTTTTACGAGATTTTATGCAGATTACTTTCGTTCTTTCGTGTTGACCCAACACTGATAGACCGGGTGTCGGTGGAGATGAGAAACGCTCTTAACTATGCCGATTTCGCTGTCACAGACCCGCGGGAGCGCATCTTACTCCTCCCACAGTGTATTCGAAGCACGGACTGCCCTGCCAAGTTGAACTCGATCGACGGCTTCCATTGCACGGAGTGTGGAAGGTGTGCGATTGGAGAGTTGAGTGCCCTCTCTCGCGAGGCTGGTATCAAGATGTACACCTCCCCTGGTGGGACGTTCACCGAGAGGATTCTTATGCGCAGCAAGCCAAAGGCAGTGGTCGGTGTTTCCTGCTATCCAAACCTCTACGAGGGTCTACTCAAGGCAAAGCTCATGGGTGTGCCTGCACAGGGTGTTCCACTATCGGTCTCGGGTTGTGTCAACACAACGGTCGACTGCGAAGAAATAATAAAAAAATGCAAAATATGATGAGATCTTTTTCCAAAGTTCACACTTTTCATCCTAAACCTTTTCTACCAGCCAGCAAAACTACTGCTCGGCTATTTCCACATAAATCCAGTGATCATAGATGACATAGAGATTGCACTCATGAACTCGATACACAAAGAAGCATACGAAGAGACACCGATAGAGAGAAGACTGCTCTTCCTGCCCCAGTGCCTAAGAAACATCGAATGCCCGGCGAAAACATCACCACAAGAAGGCATAATCTGCGAATCATGCGGCAGATGCAGCGTTGCAGAGATAAAAGAGATCTGTGATGGACATGGAGTAGCTATCTGCATCGCTCCGGGCGGCGAGTTTGTCAAGCGTGCAATAAGAGATCGTAAGCCAGCAGCCGCACTTGCCGTTGCATGCCAGCACGACCTCTGCGAGGTGATGAAACATGTCACGTCAAAAGACGTACCAATTATTGGTGTGGTACTGCTGAGATGCGGGTGCGTGATGACAGACGTTGACTGGAAAGAAGTGAAGGAGAAGCTGTTTTTATAAAAGCTGACCTTTGAGGTACCAGGGTTTTATATTAGATTCACGGTGATTGTTTCGCCTTTCATCACTGCTTCTTCTGGGACTGATACTTTAATTGTTTTATCACCTGTTTGTAGGGTGTAGGTGCCGACTGGTTTTGTGTCAAAGTTTGTGTAGCCTTCTTCTTGCAGGGGCCCTTCAGTTGAGTATGGAACTATTAGGGTGTATGTGCCGTTTACCGCCTCGGTTGTCTGTGTGTATGTGAAGGTTCGTCCGATGTTTGTCTGGATGGTGTTTGTTATTGTTATTGTTCCGTCAGGTGCGTTTCCTGTGATTTTTGCGCCTTTCACGTATTCGAAGAGTTTTGCGTATCCGCTCTCCTCGATCTTCAGGTTTCCGCCGTATACTTGGTTGTATATGTATTTGTATTGTGTTTCCATGTTGCCGCCTCGTGTGTGGGGGTTGGGGGTTGATTCGTGGACGAGTCGGTAGTGCTTGAGTCCGTTTCCATCGTAGATGTGTAGTCTTGATTCCATGGTGTTGTAGTACTTCTCGGTTGGGATTGTGACTGTTGTCATCTCTCCCCCATCTGGTACCTGTATCTGTGTGTAGTATCCAACGCTGTCCAGGTTCCACTCGGCAAAGACGGGTTGGATTGCGTATGCCATGTATGCGTTGCTTGCAACGTAGCGTGCCCCTGGTTTTCCGTTGACGCCGAGGGCGTCAAGGACCCGGTTTGCCTCTTCCTCGCTCTGTGCGGTGAGGTAGGTTGATGCGCCTGGTGCGTGACCCTCTCCACCGCCGATTCCTGCCTGGAATGGGTTTGCATTCGGTATTCGATGTCCCCAGTAGGTGATGATGTGCCCGTAGTCCCACCAGCTCATAACACCGTAGGCTGTCTCAGGATAGGGGTATTTCTCGCCCGGTGGTGGCATCTCGTAGGTTCCGTAGTAGTCCAGTCCAGGGTCAGGTGTGTTCTCACGCATCCATGCCATGGTTTCGTGCCATTCATAGTAGCCCTCTGATATGGACCCACCCCTGGTTATGCCTTTCACGATGCTTATCTCTGCTGGTGGGTAGATGAAGACGGCGAGGATTATCAGGACTGCTATTATGTGCCAGATCCTGATGCCCTTGAGTGCATCGGCTGGATTTTTATTGTATGCCTCTTCGAGTTTTGCTACGTTTATTGCATAGTAGTAGGCGAATCTGTTCTGTGCAAGCATTATGAAGAGTATGATTATGCTCCAGACGAGTAAGAGCGTGGTTCCTGGTTTTGACTCCTTGAACAGTCTGTACCCTACATAAAGCATGCCTGCATATGCAATGTAGTATAGCGTGGTGAAGTTGCCCCATGCTCTCTGCGCTGTCATCGGCATCGCTTCTGCTATGGTCAGTCCGCCGCCTGTTCGTCCCTCGAATATGAAACTGAACTGTCCCACGCTTGAAGCATACAGCTCAGGCAGGAGTGCCCTCATCAGTACCAGTCCGAGAAGAACGCTGCCTGCTATGAAGAGCGGATAATACCTCTCGCATCATCAAAAAGGCGATGCCATAGGAGACTCCCCCAACGATGCTTAAGTGCTCGATGTTACGCCCTCTGATCTGATTTATCACTGTCTGGATAACGAAGAATATCCCCACGATAACCCCAAAGAGGACGCCTGCTGTCCAGGTCAGAAGATACGCTCCAAAGGCAATACCTGCGAAGAGAGTGTAAGTCATGGGTGTTTTTAAGGATTGCCAGTCTCTTCTTCGTATCTTATCAAGTGTTAGGTGTTCTGAGCGGTTCAATGCCATCAAGAGAAATGCCATCATGAGGGTTGTGAAGAAGATCTCTCCGACGTGGTTGTCTGTGAACCCCATGGT
>NJEL02000061.1 GCA_002254825.2 Methanosarcinales archaeon ex4572_44
GCAACCGATGCGACACAAGTAGAACCAGAAGAACAGGGAGAAGCAGAAATAGCGAAAAAAGAAGAAAAAACAGAAGAAAGCGAAGAAAAGGAAGAAGGCGAAGAGAGCGGAATGGAAGGACTCGGCGCACTATTCGGATAAAAAATAGATAGATGAATATAACTTTAATGGAAAAAATACAGGTGAGTAAGAATGGAATATGTATATGCAGCACTATTATTGCACAAAGCAGGAGAAGAGATAACAGAAGAGAAGATCGGCACAATCGTAAGTGCCGCAGGAATAGACGTTGACAGCGTGCGGGCAAAAGCACTTGTGGCAGCACTCGAGGGCGTGGACATCGAAGAAGCGATCTCAAAGACCGCTATCACAGCACCAGTCGCAGCCACAACAACACCTGCTGCTGAACCAATCGAAGAACCTGCCGAAGCAGAAGAGAAAGAAGAAGAGAAGAAGGAAGAGGAAGAGGAAGAGAGCGGAATGGAAGGACTCGGTGCACTATTTGGATAACGATAAAAGAAGAAAAAATTGTTGTGGCGCCAAAAACCTGGCCACAACTCAACTTATTTTTATTATTCCCTGATAACATAAATCTTAAAATGTAAAGTTTTTAAAGACCCTGTGAGTGTTTCGATCAATTTAAGTATAATCATTCTTATAATCTATTAATTGTAATTCTTATGTCTCATCGGACATAAAGAGGTAGAAACCATGAAACATACTTTGTTGTTTGACCATGGGAAATGTACTGGGTGTCGTATGTGCGAGCTTGCATGCTCGTTTGAGCACAACGGTGAGTTTTCACCTGCACGCTCGCGGATAAGCGTGTTGAGTCTTGGAGGCGGCGTGGATATGCCGATTTCATGCCTCCAGTGCGAGGATCCTGCATGCATGGGCGTCTGCTCATCAGGCGCTATCTCACAGAAGGATGGTGTGGTGAGCTTTGATGCAGAACTCTGTACTGGGTGCAGACTCTGTATGATGGCTTGCCCGGTTGGTTCTCCGAGCATCGATCCTGTGTTAAAGCGGGCTGTGAACTGTGATCTGTGTGAAGGCGAGCCTGCGTGCGTTGAGTTCTGTCCATTCGGTGCAGTGGAATATGTGCCTGCAACGCACAGTGCACTTGTGAATAAGAAACGTATTGCTGAGAGACTTTCTGCTATTTGGGGTGAGTAAAGATATGGATGGATGGACTGGAAGACTGCTTCGAGTGGATCTTTCAACTGGAAGTATTGCAAAGGAAGACGTTCCAAAGAAAATACTGGAAGATTATATCGGTGGTAGTGGACTTGGTGCAAAGATATTCCACGACGAGGTATCGCCAGACGTGGACCCTCTATCGCCAGAGAACAAGCTTCTCATAATGACAGGCCCCCTAACTGGGACGCTTGCACCGACTGGTGGACGGTACATGGTGATCACCAAATCGCCGCTTACAGGTATCTGGCTTGAGACGAACTCAGGGGGACAGTGGGGTGCTGAACTCAAGTTTGCAGGCTATGACGGGATTATTATTGAGACGGTGAAGTAACACTCAAAGGTGCATCCAGCGTATGGGGCAAGACCCTGGGTGAGACTACAGCTGTGTTGAAGGAAGCTGTGAAGGATGATGATGCGAAAGTTCTTGCTATTGGTCCTGCTGGCGAGGAGGGTGTGCTTACGGCATGTGTGGTAAACGAGCTTGGAAGAGCCGCGGGGAGAGGTGGTAGCGGTGCTGTCATGGGCTCAAAAAACCTGAAAGCCATCGTTGTGCGGGGCACCGGGAGCGTGACGGTCGCACATCCAAAGGAGTTCAAAGAGAGCGTGGTAAAATCACTCGCCATGATGAGAGAGAACCCTGTCACAGGAACGGCTCTCTATGCATATGGCACCCCGGTTCTGGTGAATATCATCAACACAAACGGCATCTTCCCCACCAGAAACTTCTCCACAGGCGTGTTTGAAGGGGCAGAGAATATCTCGGGCGAACAGATGGCAGCAACAATCCTGAAGAAGAAGACAGCATGCTTCGCCTGCCCAATCGCATGTGGGCGTTACTGCAGTGTGAAGGCCGAGTTTGAGGTAGAAGGTGAGGGGCCAGAGTATGAATCGATCTGGGCGTTTGGCGCACAGTGCGGCGTTGACAACCTTCCAGCAATAACAAAAGCAAATTACCTCTGCAACGAGTACGGGATCGACACCATATCGATGGGCAACACGATCGGGTGTGCTATGGAAGCATACGAGCGCGGGCTCTTAAAGGACACAGGCGGACTTGTCCTGAACTTTGGAAACACTGAGGCGATGCTTGAAGCAGTCGAACTCACAGGCAAGAATGAAGGCATCGGTAAGATGCTTGCACTCGGCTCAAAGCGGCTTGCTGAAAGCGTGGGTGAACCCGGTCTCTCAATGAGTGTTAAAGGTCTGGAACTGCCAGCCTATGACCCCAGGGGTGTGAAGGGGCAGGGTCTTGGGTATGCCACGTCTAACAGGGGTGGATGCCACGTGCAGGCGTACATGATCTCGCCAGAGATACTTGGGCTCCCAGAACAACTTGACAGACTCGCAATCGAGGGAAAGCCTGCATTCGTGAAGATGCTGCAAGACTTTGTGTGCATGGTCAATGCGCTTGGTATGTGTGAGTTTACTGGGTTTGCACTTGGCGCAGACGAATATGCAGCACTCCTCTCCCATGCAGTCGGCAGAGAGTACACTGTTGACCAGTTCATGGAAGCAGGCGAGCGATTGTTCAACCTCAAGCGAATGATGAACGTTGCGATGGGTGTTAGCCGCGAGGATGACACACTACCCGAGCGCCTGCTCACGACACCGATGCCAGAAGGACCAGTCGCCGGGCATTTACCAGAGACAGAGAAGATGATCGACGAATACTACCAACTCAGAGGCTGGAATCCAGACGGAGTCCCAGCGGACGAGAAACTGAGCGAGCTCGGGCTTTTGAAATGAACAAAATGAACAGATTCACAAAGCTTCAAAGAGAGGTGATATCTGCTGGTAGGTGCACAAGTTGTGGCGCGTGCACCACCTTCTGCCCCCGAATGACCCGGGTTCGCTCTCAACCAAACTCACAGACAATCACAGGGCTCTTCAAAGGACACAGAACCAGAGTGAGCTGTGACGAATGCGATATCTGCTACAACGTCTGCCCCGGGTCACCTGAACTCGACAGAGAACTCTTAAAAGAGCAGGTCATTGGAGATATGCGTCCACGTATTCTTGCAGCACGGATCAACAACCAAAAACTGCACAAACTCACACACGACGGGGGCGCGGCAACAGCGATCACCCAACAGATGCTATCAAACGGCCAGAAAGTTGCCGTCACAGTGAAAGACAAAACATACCCTCTGAAGACACTTCACACCACACTCAGGGCACTGGATGAAGCGACAAGTGCTGCAGGCACCCGCTACGGAACAACACCAAACGTATTATCACTCCATGAGCGTCCAGACTGCTTCATCGGGCTCGGTTGTCACACAACAGCAATCCGCCGCGCCGAAGCGGAAGGACTGATCAAACCGCCAGTCTTAATCGGGCTCTTCTGCATGCGAAACATCAACTACCAGAACCTCCTCAAGATCCTTGCACAAGTGGGCGTGAATCGCGAAGACGCAACAAAAATCCGCATCGAAGAAAACCAGGTGAAGATCAGAACAAGAGACGACAAAGATAACGTCACGATTCCACTTGAAGAAGTGAGCAGCCTCTTCAGAGACGAGTGCAGATTCTGCCCTGACCCAACAGCAGAACTCGCAGACATCTCAATCGGATCAATCGGCACAGAAGACAAGTGGTCAACCATCGTAATACGAACCAAACGCGGAGCAGACCTGATCAACAAACTTGAAGAGAACGGGACAATCACGACCACCGACGAGGTCGATTCAGGAGCGATAGAGAGATTGATAAAGCTGAAAAGCCAGTGACCAGTAGAATCTCATGTTGAGCATTGGGTGAAATCAAAATAACTTCGGTTTATTTTTTTAATAGTAGTTCTACAGACCTTATTGATTCACCAAAAAACCCTTCGGAACATTGCACTAAATTTTATCCCTTCAGGAATTTAAGTGCAAAAACCGTTCGGTAAAGTTTTTATTAGGCAAGTTTATTCTGCTTGTAGTGTGTTTGGTGTGATATTATGAACCGAGAGATGGTTCTTTTAGCGATCCTTGATGGTTTTGGTTTGTCTGATGAGAGTTATGGAAACGCTATACTGGCTGCCTGCACCCCGAACTTGGATCGGATCTTCTCTGAATGTCCGACCATCAGGCTTGAAGCTGCTGGAGAAGCCGGGGGTTTGCCAGCTGGGCAGATGGGCAATTCTGAGGTTGGTCATCTCAATCTTGGTGCTGGGCGGATCGTTTATCAGGAGTTGACACGGATCGGAAAAGCGGTTGATGATGGTAGCTTCTATCGGAACACGGTGCTCTTATCCGCAATAGAGAATGTTAAGGAGTGTGGAACGCGTCTTCATCTGATGGGGCTTCTTTCCGATGGTGGTGTGCACAGTCACAACGAGCATCTGTATGCTCTCCTTGGGCTTGCAGCACAGAACGGTGTGAATGATGTCTGTGTTCATGCGTTTCTCGACGGGCGGGATGTGGGCCCCCGAACGGCGGAGAGATACCTGGCTGAGCTTGAAGCACGTATGAAGCGATCTGTTGGAAAAATTGCAAGTATATCTGGCAGATATTATGCTATGGATCGGGATAATCGGTGGGAACGAGTAGAAAAATCTTTTGATGCGATTGTTCGGGGAGTAGGGATCTATGCCGATAGTTCAGATGAGGCGATCAGGGCTGCTTATGGGAGGGGCGAGAGCGATGAGTTTGTTCTTCCGACCGTGATTGTGAGGAATGGCAAACCCGTGGGTGTGGTTGGTGAGGGTGATTCTGTGGTTTTCTTCAATTTTCGTGCTGATAGAGCGCGTCAGATAACAAGGGCGTTTATAGATAGGGATTTTGCAGGGTTTGAGCGAGAATACATTCCCATTATGTTTGTCGGCATGACTGAGTATGATAAGTCTTTCAGGATACCTGTTGCGTTTCCGCCAGGGTTGATTGTGAAGACGCTTGGTGAAGTGGTATCAGATAATGGTTTGAGGCAACTTCGGGTTGCTGAAACTGAAAAATATGCTCATGTCACTTTCTTCTTCAATGGGGGTGTGGAAAAACCGTTTTCTGGAGAAGATCGGGTGTTGGTGCCATCGCCCAAGGTTTCAACCTATGATCTCAAGCCAGAGATGAGTGCTTATGAGGTCACTCGAAAGGTGGTTGAGGCGATACAATCGAAGAGGTATGATCTGATCGTTTTGAATTATGCCAACTGTGATATGGTTGGGCACACAGGGAACTTTGACGCTGCGGTTAGGGCTGTGGAAGCGGTTGATCTCTGTGTTGGACGTGTGGTTGATGCGGTCAGGAATGTGGGCGGTGTGATGGTACTCACATCGGATCACGGGAATGCCGAGCAGATGAAGGAGGCTTCTGGGGCGGCGCACACAGCACATACGAGCAATCAGGTTCCATTGAGCATAATCTCTCAGAAGATGTATCGTTTGCGTGACGGAATTCTGGCAGATGTCGCGCCAACGATCCTTGACCTACTCGGTATTGAACGACCAGTTGAGATGACTGGTAGATCGCTTGTTCTTGGTTGATACTCTTCTACCAAAAGTTTATTAAATGAGCGTGTACAGATAAGTACAAAGATCAAACCACATACGATGATGATATGATTATGTGGTTTGTAATTTATACTTAGGAGATAGTTAAAATGATACTCATAATATTCCTGACCCAATCAATTGAAAGCTGGAATCCCGCCTGAAAAGTGAAGGTCGCTCAATGAGAGTTGGTCTACGAGGTAGGTAGCATCAGAAATGCCAATGGTGCATAGGAGCGAAGCGGGTTTGGACAAATCTGGGTATTTTTTTCCATTTCCTAAAATAGAACAAATCATAGAAGGTGTAATACAATATGCAAAACACAGAAACAACAAAATATATAATTCATGCAAAGATAAAGGCTGATGGTGTCATCGAGCGTCCAGATGTTGTCGGGGCGATTTTCGGTCAGACCGAAGGATTACTCGGCGACGACCTTGACCTCCGAGAGCTCCAGAAGAGCGGACGTATAGGGCGCATTGATGTCAGCACCAAATCAAGTGCAGGCAAATCGATCGGCACTATAGACTTGCCATCAAGTCTGGACAAGATCGAGACTTCAGTGCTTGCAGCTTCACTCGAAACCATCGATCGCATAGGACCCTGTGTCTCCACAATTTCGGTCGTCCGTGTGGAGGATGTCAGGTCATCGAAGCGGAGACATATAATTGATCGCGCCAAAGCTATACTCACAGAGATATTAACGTCCCACAAGCAGTCGCCGAACTCTGCAAAAAGAAGACTGTCACAGCTTTTACAGACGGCGATAGGGGCGGAGAACTGATCATAAAAGAACTCATGCAGGTCACAGATATCGATTTCGTGACACGTGCACCCGACGGAAAGATGGTGGAAGAACTCACCCACAAAGAGGTTATGAAAGCACTCCATCAAAAAGTCCCAATAGAACAAGTAAGGGAATATTACCGAATGAACGACCATAAAGTTGGATCAAATAGATTTAAACGCGGAAGACACGATGTAAAACGTCCACAAATTAAAAATCGTAGATCAGAACAAGAGGACTACAATGAAGATGTGAAAACTGAAACGTCCACATCAAAGGTGGAGAGCGAAGAGAGAGAAACTGCGATTCCCGCACGCCAACAGCACGAAGAGCGACACATGGACGAGATCGCAGGCACATTCACAGCGCGCCTCATAGACCCAGAGGATAAAATACTCAAAGAAGTGCCTGTGAGAGACCTTGCAAGCGAACTGAAAGAGATGGAAAAGAGCGTGAAGACCGTTGTATTCGATGGTGTGATAACTCAGCGCCTCGTGGACATCGCCTTCGAACGCGGTGTCGAACACCTGATGGGTATCAAGACAGGTAGACTTGCAAAAGTCCCAGTATCGATAAATATACACACAGTAGACCAGTAATCGTAAAATAGTGGTGGAAAATGTTTGAAAGCCTGAAAAAAAAGATTGGAAAATTCAAAAAATCAGTAGACGAAATAATACGAACCCAAGAAAAAGAAGAAGAAAAAATCACGACCAAAGAAACTACTCCCAAAAAAACACTATCCAAAAAGCCAGTTAAAGACATTAAGGCAAAAGATAAGATAAAATCAATAATAGTAAACCAAGAAGTCATAATTAATGAAAAAAGCATCGAAAAACCACTATGGGAACTGGAAATGGCACTGCTCGAAAGCGACGTAGCAATGGACGTCGCAGAAGAGATCATCAACACGATACAAACCGACCTCATCGGCACAAAACGAAAAGTCCGAAAAAAATCCGAAAACATCGTAGAAGAAGCACTCGAAGACGCACTCCTAAAAGTCGTATCCGTCAACCCACTCGACTTTGACAAAGTGATAAATGCAGCAGAAAAACCCGTCCACATAGCATTCATCGGCGTAAACGGCACAGGAAAAACCACAACCATAGCAAAAATCGCAGACAGACTTAAAAAACAGAACCACTCAGTCGTAATCGCAGCAGCCGACACATTCAGAGCAGGAGCCATAGACCAGATCGAACACCACGCAAAAAAACTCGGAATAAAAATAATAAAACACCAACAAGGCGCAGACCCAGCAGCAGTCGCCTACGACTCTGTAGAATACGCAAAAGCAAGACACATAGACGTCGTACTCACAGACACCGCAGGCAGAATGCACACAAACACCAACCTAATGGACCAACTCAAAAAAATATGCCGAATAACACCACCAAACCTCATAATATTCGTGGACGAAGCCATCGCAGGAAACGACGCCGTCGAACGCGCAACACTATTCAACAAAACAGTCCCATTCGACGGAAGCATCCTAACCAAAATCGACGCAGACGCCAAAGGCGGAGCAGCCATATCAATCGCACACGCAACCTCAAAACCAATACTCTTCCTCGGAACAGGACAAGAATACACAGACCTCGAAAAATTCAACCCAGACTGGCTAATCAAACGACTACTCACAACATAG
>NJEL02000006.1 GCA_002254825.2 Methanosarcinales archaeon ex4572_44
TGTTTCGATTATGCGTCGTATGCAGATCGTGTTCAGCCTCTCACTCATTTTCCCAACCACAAGCTTGAAGCAAGATAACACCCCATAAATCAAAAACTTGTGATCTGCGAGGTTGATCAACTATGGACGTCCTTGATGTAATACAAGATCGACGCAGTATTCGTGCGTTCAAATACCGAACGGTCGAAGAAGATAAAATAAAACGGGTGCTTGAAGCTGCAAGACTCTCACCATCCGCCAAAAACTTGCAAGAACGCTTCTTCATCGTCGTGAAGGATAAAGCGAAGAGAAGAGCACTGGCAGACGCCGCACACGGCCAAAGTTTCGTCGGAGACGCACCCGTTGTGATCGTAGCATGCGCCGACAACACAGATTACACTATGCCGTGCGGGCAACTCGCATATCCCATCGACACGGCGATAGCGGTAGATCACATGACGCTGCAGGCGGTTGCAGATGGACTCGGAACTTGCTGGATCGGTGCGTTCAGCGAAGAACGAGTGAAAGAACTACTAAACATACCTGACCAAATTAGAGCAGTTGCACTCCTTCCAATCGGATATCCGAAGGATACACCCACAAGAACACCACGAAAAGAGCTCAGTGAAATCACAATGCAGGATAAATGGGTCAAGTGACACCACACTAAAAGATCAAGAAACTTGAAAAATTATCAAAAACTACCATCACCGAATTATACAATAATAAAAAAATAATATTAATAAATATCAATATTTAGTTATATCAAATTTTGTGTTCGTGTCTGTTATGGGGTCTTGTGGGCGTGATCGGGTTTGTGGTCGGTGTCTCAGGTGTTCGTATCCTTTTTCGTTGAGTGGTTTCACGCAAGTTTTGCCTTCTATTGTGGTTTCTTCAATAAGAATGTTTTTTTTGGTCACTTTTCCGATAATTGTGAGGTCGATTTCTTCGTGCAATATTTTGATCTTTTCTTTTGGAACTGTGAATAGGAGTTCGAAGTCGCCACCTTCGTAGAGGGCTACTTTAAGTGCTTCTTTGGGCTTGAGTATTTGACTTATTTTCGGGTGTGTTGGTATTTTTTCAGCGTAGATTTTAAATCCAATATTCTCGTTTGCCCGTGAGAGTTCGTGGAGTGATGCTGCGAGTCCGTCGCTGATATCCATTGCGCTGGTGACTGCTTTGCTCTCGGCGAGAGTACTGCCTTCACGGATTCGCGGAGTTGGCTCAAAGAGTTTTGCTAGAAGATCCGCTGGGCATTTTATCCCCTGTTTCAGCGCAAAGAGTGCAGCGCCTGCACCACCAAGACTTCCCGTGACACAGACTAGGTCGTTCTCCCTCGCACCGCTTCTATACATGATATTCTCTCGTTTTACAGACCCTATTGCTGTCCCGACTATGGTGAGCTCATCGTGGGCGTCCAGATCTCCTCCAATCACTCTGGTCGAGGCATGGTCTGCGCAGGTTTTGATGCCGCGTATTATTTCGTCAAGAAACCCAGTCTCCGTGTCCCCTGGAAGACCGATTGCGAAGAGCATGCCTGTTGGCTTTGCACCCATCGCTGCAAGGTCGCTCAGACTCACGGCTGCACTCATCCATCCGATCTGGTAGCCGCTCATCTGCGGTGGGAAATCAGTTTTTTGGTGGAGCATGTCACTCGTAGCTACGAGGATTTCATCTCCGATCCTGATAAAACCACAATCATCCCCAATATCAGGATTTCCGAGGAGTTTTCTTATTCGTTCGACGATTGCTCGTTCACCAAGTTCGAATACCTGCATCGTACCATCCGAGTCCGTGTATACAATCAGTCACAATCTTATTTATTTTATTCGAATACCCTGCAGATGCTATTTATAACTAAGCTGCCCGATAGGAGATAGATAAAATAAGAAATAGAGTTTTCTACAATAATGGTGGCTTATTTTGTGAGGTCTGTTAGTGCCACTCGTTCAAGGACGAGGTCGGGTATTTTTTCTTCACCAGCTGCTTCTATCTCTTGGTGTGTGATGTTGAATGTTTGGGTGATTTTCTCTTTTTTTGAGTTTGTGTAGTCTATTGCTCTGGGGTCTTCACTTATCAGTTCTCTGAGTTCTTTTATGACATCTGTTTTTCTCGTTTGGGGGTTGATTGCTATGAGTGCTATTTTGTTCTTTCCTCTTTTTATTCCGAATTGGAGTGCTTTTTCTATCTGTCGTGTTCCTGCAATATAGAGTAGTGTTTCCATTTCTAGGTTTTTTGCAATGTTTTCTCCTTTTTTGAATGCTCGGATGGCTTTTTCCGCGGCAAAGATTGCATGTTTTCGTCCTGCTAAAAAATCAGCGTCTATTGCTTGTATTGTGATTCCATGCTTCTCAGAGATCTGTTTGATTCGGTGGATGAAATCTTCTGTGCTGGTTATGCTGGCATCTCCGCAAATTACCTGAATTATGTTTTCCTCAGTCAAAATGTTGTTCCCTACTTAAATATTCTGCTGAATTGAACTATGCCTTTTTAATTGTTTTCTTGTTTGATCTGCGACCATCATTGTGTGCTGAAAATTATTGAGTAAAGCTGTGCATTATAGTCCTTTGCACTCTTGTAAGCATCGTAGATACCATAGAGCCAAGGTATAATGAGCCAACAAAATAGCAGAATCAATATACCTTTTCCAACTTGTCCTATATACATCTGTCCTACTCCCGGCACGATGATTGTAAGTGCTGTAGCTATGCCTATACTCTTACTCTTTTGCTCATAGTAGAAGACTTTTTGATTTTTATCCATATCTTTTGTGAATTCCTTAATTTGCATCGCTTCTGTTTCGTCCATTATTCTATCACCTTTTTTGCTTATTTTTTCTTCCTGTACAACACTACCGAGTTAACATTATACTCTGCATTTAAAAAAGTATCTCTCCTTTGAAGACACTTTTTGGATACGTTTTCATGTATGCATTTCCGTCGTCTTTGAGTGTTACGTGTACGTCCCCACCTCTGGTGTGGACTGTGATTTCATTGCTGGTCTTTTTGATGGTGTGGGCGAGTGCTGCGCTTGCAACTGCACCTGTTCCACAGCTCAAGGTCTCGTTTTCTACTCCGCGTTCATAGGTGCGGATGCTGATCTCGTGTGGTGTGTGGACATTGATAAAGTTGACGTTTGCACCTCCTGGGAAGATGGGGTCATGGCGGATCATGGGTGATAGCTCTGATAGGGGCGCCTCTTCGAGGTTCTCGGTGAATATTATTGCGTGTGGTACGCCTGTGTTAACGGCGGATACGTTGCACCCGTGAAGCTTCTGGTTTAGGAACCTACCATTGCCTTTGGCAGGTATTTGTTCTCTCCTATAGAGCGGCTTTCCCATATTCACTTCTGTCCAGAGTTTTTCATCTTCTGTTTGTGTTTTGATTGTGAGTATTCCTGCTTGCGTCTTGATCGTTGTTGTGCCAATCGTTGTGTATCCCGTGTCCACGGCATATTTGGCAAGGCAACTGATTCCGTTTCCGCACATTTCAGCTTCTGAACGGTCGGGCTGGAAGATTCGCATTTCCATGTCTGCTGTGTCGTGATTCTTGAGGAAGAGTATGCCGTCTGCTCCGATTCCGAATCTGCGGTCGCAGTATCTTGCTGCAAACTTTCCTTTCTCTTCGTCTGGCACCACAGTCTCGTGGTATTCATCAATTAACACAAAGTCATTTCCATTCGACTGGAGCTTGGTAAACCCAATCACCCAACCACTCTCCAATTTTATATTCAGAGTTTGTCGATGTGGCTCATCTCTCTGTGGTCTATCAGCATGGACATGGAGTGTGTCTTCAATTGATATCCCTCTTCTATTGCTGCTGCAACCATGTTTGACCCGCCGAGCACAGCAATTCCGATGTGATCCCTGCCCGTCTCCACGCTCAAGATCTCGCTGTTCGGTTCTCCGATTTCAAGAACGCCGCTGAAGCCTGCCAATTCAAGTTCAGCAATCCTCTCTTCAACAATGCCCTTTGCTATCATCGGAACCTCGCGCATGTTTGCGAGAATTGCACCCGAGCCTGTGTTCATCATCCGCGTGACCGATGTGAGATCCTGCGAGATCAAGACTTCAAGCGGATCGATGGTGGTTCCCTCATAGAGGAGCATGTCGGTGAAGCGGGTGGGCTGGTTCTCCACCACTTCAACCACGCCACCAAAACGGAGGTTCACAGGTACCCCTAACTTCAACAGAACACCATCAAGTGTGATGCTGCAGGTGGTGCATATGCAGATCTCATCGTCGCCGAACCCAAGCTCTGCACCATCGATCAACGCGACAAACGGGCTTGGTGACAAACCGGCTGCAACAGCACGGCTGAAGACCTCAAGCACGCCGTCTGCATCATCCCGCTGAACAACTATTATGTTGGCAATGATCTTTCCCTCACCACGTTTGGGGTCGAAGTCAACTCCATACATCAGCTCATCGATTCGTGAGAGCATGAATTGCAACTCTTCTTCCATTTAAACACAACCACAAGAGAGTCTCGGAAGAGAGGATACGATTGGATAGAATATAATAGCTTTTGTGTTTGTGGGGAGCTGTCAAATTGCTCGGTTGTTATGCCAAAACTCTGGTTTTTTCAGATCTGGATGGTGTTCAAAACCAAAGTACGTATTTCTTGTTATGTAATTCATACTTCTAAACCGACCCGAACGCTCTATCACCAGCATCGCCAAGACCTGGAACAATATAACCATCATCATTCAATTCAGGGTCAATTGAGACCGTAACGATAGCAGCATCGGGATATGCTCTTCTGATTTTGTCTATGCCAACTCTTGTTGAAACCACCGACAAAAGGATTAACTTTTTTGGTTTGCAATTTTCTTCAATTATATATTTCATAATGCTTAAAATAGTGCTTCCTGTGGCGAGCATGGGGTCGGCAACTACTAAGACGTCTTTATCCGTAATTGGTGGAAATTTTACATAATTAATATCGATATCAAAAAAACCTCCTTTCATTCCATCTTTTTCTCTCCTTTTAGCACTTATTACACCTTGTTTTGCATGTGGAAACGCCTTAAGTAAACCCTCAACGAAAGGAAATGCTGCCCGTAAAATGTTAATTATTATTATCCGCTCTTTATCTTGGATGGAAATACCTTTAAATTTAGTAAAAGGCGTTTCAATATCAATTTGTTCTTTATCCAAAATTTCCATAAGTTCATACCCACAGATTCGTCCTAATTTAACAATGCCCTTCCTAAAACCAACTTGGGGAGTTCTTTTATCCCGTAGTTTTGTCAATTCATCGTGTGCAACAACGCTGTCAACAAGCCACAAATTATTTTCAATTTTTTTCATTTTTGTTCCTCCATACAATCAAACTCCAATTTACCATTCTTCAAATTGTCTTCGGCAGTTAAAAAACAACTCCAATAACACCCAGAACAATCTATTTTTGCTCTCTCGTTTTTCCAATCCTCTTTAAACTCTTCAAATTTTTCTTTATCCATCTCGGTTGCATTATATTTTTTTGCCACTTTTCCTCTGATTTCGTTACAGATCATAAGAGCACCATCTGCATCAATTCTTAATTGAACTAATTCTTCACACTTCCAATTACTATAAACTCCATATTTTGACATATTTATAAGATAGGAGTCTGGAACAGTTATTTTGTAGCCTTCGAGTTTCATTTGTAATAATTTTATCATAATATTGTTAATCTCTGGTATGTCTGCATCTGTAAATTTGGACTCCTCTGGAATTTCTGCTCTAAATTCCCAGTGATCTCCTTTTTCATGAATAACAGGACATAAATTAACCCAAATACCATTGTCAGATAATATTTTTGTAATTTCAGGTATGTTTAACAGGTTTTTCTTTGTGATAACCACATTTGCGCCAAGAATTTTAACTCCTGCCTCTTTAAAACTTTTAAGTTTATCAAACCCTGCATTAGATTTTATGATTCCATGTTCATCCAAACCTTTAACATCTTCTACACCGTCTATACTGGCAAAATATCCTTGAATCCCAGCATTCACTAAACTATTTAGTTTTTCCTCACTAAACGTGGAATTAGACAAAACTGCATATTTTATTGAGGTTTCTTCATTCATGAACCTGATTAAATCTTCAAAGCCCTCTATGATGGTTGGTTCTCCACCCAGTATCTTAACCGTTTTAATACCGATATTATCTAAATTCTTAAGTGCCTTTTTCCATTCATCGATGCTTAGCTCTCTTTTAAGTTGTTTTTTGGCAAGATTGCAGTAGCCACAGCGCAAGTTACATCTTCTCGTTAAAAATATTTGGCATTCTGTGATATTATTAAAACGTGTTTCTGTCGAAAATTTAATCCTTTCCATATTATTCACACCATGTATACTTCCCCACAAAAACCTATCTATTGTGATGCCAACAATCCAAGACCGAACAGCTTAGATCTGGATCAAGTCTGCCCTCAATGATCCTCCCTTTTCAACCATGAATCATCCCTCACCAAGCCTTTCATAACTCTCAACCGAGACTGCGCCGAAGAAGCGCTGGGAGGCGGTCTCGTTGTGGGTGAACACCTCCTCTCTCACACCCTTTTTATTCAAGAAAACGGCTATGAATGAGAGTAACAATCCCACATTCTGAGTATCTGGGTTTTCTGCAACCATTAGTCCAAGCAGTGCGATAGAGCTTGCAAAGAGCCCGCGAACTGCACCTCTTCGATACGATACAATCCCAGTGGTGCGGAATATGCGAATATCCCGGAGTGTGAGAAATAGTATCACTGTAAATGCGAGGGCAGTTACGATAACGCCTATGTTTATCACGCACGACCGCCCCCATCCTGGACCTTTGAGAGATACTCTTTAACCATCAGAGGAAATCCTCTGGCATCGACAAAGCGCAGTCCAAGCTCCTCTGACCACCTCTGGATTCCGAGGTCGCTTGCAACAACAGCCGCGTCAAGCTCCTTTGCAAGCAGCAATACATCGATATCAGGGGCGCTATCAAGAATCCCGTATCGCATCGCTCCCCTGTACTTCTCACGAAACTTACCGATGAGCGAGCCTACCACCTCGCGTTCAATCTCAGCCTCTATCTCCTTCCTGCTCGTAGCCCTCGTTGTTGTGAATAGGCAGACCGTTGCAGCTTCCCAAATGATATCTTCGGCAATCCCCATCCCCTTATTGATACGGGTGCGCATGTGATCCACGTACTCATAAAATATCTTTGAAGGTATCTTTACCTCATAGCGATCAGGAGCCTTCTTGACAAGCCACGTGTCAATCTTTGCAAGAGTCGATTCATCACAGTTGTTGTTCCTTGCAAAAGTCATCATCTCATTGTAAACTGAAGGATAAGGAATATAACAACTTATACCAAGTAAAAGCCTCGCATCTGCGATCATATCAAGCGTATTCGCCATATAATAGTCCAATGTCCCGTCGCCAACACCCTCTCGCGCATTCGTATCGGTAAGGGCACTCGTGTCAAGTACAAATCGCTGCTTAAGCATCAAATTATAAAAGAGAGTTATGAAGGTAAAAAGATTACTGAACTATACCGAGTGCATCATGAACCGCTTTTCTGGTGATATAACCTGCATAATGAAGGATTGTATCATCAAGTTCAACATCCTTGTGCATACTTGCAGTGCACGGATAAGAGTGGTGCGCACCAGAAATAACCTCGTTCAATGCATCAATATCCTCACACGACTCACCTATCAACTTCTGTGCCACAAAGTATGCACACCCACAGGGATGGCTCTGCAGAACACGCACACCACTGATGACATCGCCCTCTTTCGTTATCTCAAAAACAGGTCGTCCAATCTTGAAATGCTCCATAAACTCGTGAATTACGCCCTCGCCCTCCATGTCACAGAACGGCTTGGGAGATGCAAACTCCAGACCATGCTTCGCACACTCCGACTCCAACTGACCCCGAAGACCAGGCGAAACCCATGTTGGAACCTCCACAGGAGCAATGATCGCCCGTGTAATCTTCGATAGATATGACGGGAGAGCAGTGATAATATCAGGGTGCAGATTGATCGCAACCGTGACATCGTGCTCAGGGATACTCGCAGGCAGATACTCGCCCACATCATCAATGAACTCTGGCAGACCAGCCGCAAAAGTATGCAACCCCATAATATCACTGGAGTAATCCAGTTCTGGAACATCCCGACAATTGGTACACGCGTCACCGCACGCCGTGCAGAAATCCCGCTCATTCGTGAGATGCCCGAGCAAACGCTTGCCAAAACCGCCTTTATAGAGAACATAAATCTTCAACCAAACTCCTCCACTTCTATAAACAATTATCAAGTTTTTGTTTTAATGAGATAAGAACCTTTCCTGCCATCTTATTTTGTCTGGATCTTGGATAGGTCTGATACGTTTTTTCAGTGATCGGTAAGAGTTAGACGAAGAGGCGTGGCAAACTTTTATAACCTGTGGGGTTGTAACACGAAGATTACTGACTGAGAAATCTATTGTGTCAAGTAGAGGAAGAGATTCAATTATTGGTGATCGGTTGTGAGGAGTTATCTTATGGTGTGGTTCAACAGCGAGGGTGGCAGGCCGTCAGAGATCACGCAGCGATTGATGTCCATGGGATTCAAGCCGATACAGGGCGCCTATGATTACGTCTATGAATGGGACAGCAGTGTTGAGGTGGATGAAATCCTTAGATTTGGGGATCGTGTGCAGATGACGCTTTCGGGACTTGGAGTACTATTCAAGCTTGAGACGTTGGACGGATCAGTATAGGATGAAAACATGATCTCATTACACTGAAGTCCTTCATCGGTTGAGAGTTAGCACGATCTGACAAGTTTTATATCCTGCCTCTGTATATGTTGTGGCTGAATTTTGTAAGTGGTATCAGATGACGGTCTGTGTTAATCGATACAGGTGTGGTTACTGTGGTGCCTGCGTTGGCGTCTGTCCGAATGCTGCTATTGAGCTTGTGGAGACATGGGTTTCGGTGAACGATAAGGCGTGTGATGACTGCAGCGCCTGCGTAAGTATCTGTCCGATCGGAGCTCTTGAGGTGAGGGGTGAGTGATCAAGGACCGATACGATCTTGTTGTGGTTGGTGCAGGTCCTGCAGGTTCTTCCACTGCAAAAACAGCTGCAAAGGCAGGTTTTGATGTGCTCTTAATCGAAAAGCGGCAGGAGATCGGGGACCCGGTGCGCTGTGCAGAGGGAGCTGGTAAGAAAGGGATAAAGAGACACGTCAAGCCTGATCCAAGATGGATATCTGCCGAAGTTAAAGGCTCACGGATATTTGCACCTGATGGGACAAAGCTTGAGATATCTGAAGAACGCTCAGGAGCCGAGGTCGGTTATGTCCTGGAGCGAAAGATATTCGATAGAGTCCTTGCAGAGCAGGCCGCAGACGCGGGTGCTGAAGTGATGGTCAAGACGCCTGCCACGGGACTCATCACAAAAAATGGGCAGGTTGTGGGTATTCGAGGGCGAAGTCTCGGCGAAGCTGTTGAGATCAAGGCAGGGCTTGTCGTGGGAGCTGATGGCGTGGAATCCCTCGTCGGGCGGTGGGCTGGCATCAACACCACACTTGCCCCATCAGAGATCGAGACCTGTGCCCAGTTTCTGTTGAAGGGAGTCCGCAACGATGATCACTCTGAGTTCTATCTCAGTAACAGACTTGCACCAGGGGGTTATGCTTGGGTCTTCCCGAAAGGCGATGGGATGGCAAACGTTGGAATTGGGGTGTTGGGTTCGCGCTCAGAGGGCGGCATGCCGATTGAACTGTTATCACGTTTTGTCAACGACAAATTCCCCTCTGCAAAAGTGGTCGAGGTCATCGTTGGGGGCGTTCCTGTCTGCGGGCCTATCGAGAGGACGATCGCAGACGGTCTTATGCTTGTGGGCGATGCTGCACGCCAATCAGATCCACTGACAGGAGGCGGCATCCTGAATGCACTTGACGTCGGTGTGATCGCAGGCGAGGTTGCGGCAGGATCGCTTGAAGAGGGAGATGTTTCGAGAGAAGCGCTCGGAGAGTATGAAAAACGGTGGCGAGAGAAGATCGGCGTATCTCTTGAACGGTCACTCGTTGTGAAGGAGAGGCTTGTTCAACTGAGCGATGAAGACTTGAACACACTCGCACACTCCATAAAAGATCGAAATATTTCTAAAATGGGACTCTTTGGGATGGTTTCACTCCTGTTCAAGACAAACCCAAAACTCTTGTGGAGCTTCAGAAAACTATTTAAGAGTAAGGGATAAGTCCACACAGGTAGGGGGACTTAATCTCTCTTTTTCACATGTGCGAACCTATGAATTGCAGGTAAAAAGTACTTCTTAACGATTCCATCACACCCAGCACATCGTATCAGAAACCAATCCCCATTTTCTTCTACTATGTAGTTCCGAAAAAGTGAGCCACCACATGTCGGGCATAGATAGTGATTCTCAAAATAGTGATGGTAAAAATCTAGATTTTCTTCAAGCCACTCAATGTTTGCAAGTAGACGGGTGAGATAACGCCTCCTCGACTCGTTATCCTCTCCCGCAAGTTCACGCATCACACTCTCTCGGATATGTCTGTGATGTCGCTCAATATCTTGTTTTATCCTGATATAATCGCTCTCATGGATCTTCATATCCCAGAGGTGCATAGCATAACCGCCTTTTGAATCCTTGGCACTCTGGCTAACGACCTTCAGAAAATATTCACCCATAATATCTTCCATCAGATCGGCACACTCGGTGCATATATCATACCCCTCATATATCCTGGTGTCCTGCTCACCACCACAGATCACACAACGCTTCCTCATACCATACCAAACCCACAGTTAATCTACTCGATTGCAACAGGCGTCTCAGCCACCCGTGTGAACATTATCGGGAAGACATTGATCACAGCCAATAGATCACCTTTCAAGATCTCACCCGACTGCAAGCCTGTCACATACGCCCTGTCGATCACACGATCACACTCCACCGACCTCGCCCCACCCTTCACACCAAGCTTGAGAACCGAGACGATCGGGTGCTGGGTGAACGCACAGGGCATTGCAAGACTATCCCTCTGCACCAAAACCTCTTCAATATCGACAACCTCAACCCTCCCTTCACCAATCACCACATTCTCATCAGAAATGATCGCCTCCCACTTCGCACGGGTTGCAAGGGTGAACTCGTACGGCGAAACCCGCATCTTACTCCGGGTCACATCCCCACCATCCTCTGTTACGATGTTCACAATCCAACTCATAACAGAAGTCCACCACGTCAAACGAGATATAGCTATCGACCACACCCTCATCTACCGATAGATGTTTATACTTAGGCAGAGGAGTGTTGGGAGGGTGAGAAGTCTGTATGACAGTTACCACTGGTATCGGTAGAAAGTGTCAGTATATCGATTGTCGGGCTGAAATGGGTGTTGGGGTGACTGCTGGTGTCGCTCAACGCGGAACCATGAGCCTTGCACGCAATTATGATGTCCTGGTGATCGGTATGTCTGGGAGCAGGCGGCATGTCTTCAAGCCTGTGTGCGAGATCAGTATGGGGCTTCGGGAACGTGGAATTGAACTCAGTGTAATGATACTCCAAACAGGTGAAGGTGTGCCTGTGGACGCTCCTGGCACGATTGCAGTGAAAGCCACTTCCATGCGCCTCACACCGATGGAAGTAGAACAGATCAAGCCTGCAAAGGTGGTAATCGTCCATCTTGGTAATGTTCGAACACACATTGTTTATAAGACAAGAATGTTGCTTCGAAATGCTGACCAGCCCTTCATAGTCGTCTGCCAATCACCTTTAGACTTTGAAGACTTTGCAGAGATTGGCGTCCTCACGAAGTACGTGCGACCCTTGGAGGAAAACGTTGGAACGCGAGGTTCTGTTGCGGGCGTTGTGACCGATGTTACCCGTGGCGTCCCCTGCCCAGAGCAGAAGATCGATGAGATCACCCGAACAGTCTGGGAAAACATGCCGCCGCGATACGCTGAACCATCACCAAAGTTTAAAGTTGGCAGCTCTGCACTATATGCTCCAACAGGCACAAAAGGGGTGATCGAAACGATCGAGGAGAACGACGCTGGAAGATGGGCGAAATTCGAAGAAATCGACCTCTGGTACCACACCAGTAAATTAAAACAGGAATGATCAAAAGCAAACAACAATTATGAAGTTTTCAAGCCGTGTTCGGCATATCGATATATCAGGCATACGGAAGGCGTTTGAAGCCGCTGGGAGCGATGCAATAAATCTTGGGCTTGGACAACCAGACTTTGACACACCAGAACACATAAACGAGACAGCAATCAAGGCAATAAAAGACGGATTCACAGGATACACAGAAAACCAAGGGATCCTGGAACTCCGAGAAGCAGTCTCAGAAAAATTCAGGAGAGAGAACAGGATTAACACAACGCCAGAACAGATCATCGTTACAGCAGGCGCGTCAGAAGCACTCCACCTCGCACTCCAAGCGACAATAGAACCGGGCGACGAAGTGCTCATCCCAGACCCGGGATTCGTATCCTACAATGCCCTCACACAGATAGCAGAGGGAATACCAGTGAGCCTTCCTTTAAGCAAAGATCACACCATAACACCAGACGGAATGGCAGAAGAGATAACACCACACACACGTGCCCTCATAATCAACTCTCCAGCAAACCCAACAGGAGCCGTGCAAACAGAAAAAGAGATACGAGGCATATGCGAACTCGCAGAAGACCACGACCTCACGATAATCTCTGACGAAGTCTACGAACACATAATCTACGAAGGAAGACACGTAAGCCCCGCAGAGTACACAGAGAACGTAATAACCATCAACGCAACATCAAAAACCTATGCCATGACAGGCTGGCGCATCGGATACACAACTGGACCAACCGAGGCAATCGAAGAGATGGTCAAGATACACCAATACGCACAAGCATGCGCAACCAGCATATCACAAAAAGCAGCACTAGCAGCACTGACCGGGCCACAGGACTGCATAAAAGAGATGCATCACGAATTCAAAACCAGACGAAGGATACTCATGAATGCCCTGCAGGAGATCGAGATCGAATGCACACAACCAAAAGGCGCATTCTACGCATTCCCAAAAATAAGAAACGCAGAAGAAGTAGTCCAACAACTACTCCAACGCGGCGTAATCACAACACCAGGAACAGCATTCGGAAAACACGGCAGTGGGCACATAAGACTATCATACGCAACAACGCAAGAAAACATACAGAGAGCAATGAGTATAATGAGAGAAATACTCGCGTAAAGGAATTTTTGAAAAAACTCTCTATTCAAGTCACTCTATCTCTCATTTAAATAGAGCTTGTTGGTATATAAAAATTTCGTTTTAGTACGTAAAGCAGGGCTTTATGTTCGCAATTACTTTGTAATATAGAGCTCTTTACAACGTAAGCAGCATGCTTAAGTAACTGTGAGCGATTGCGAACAGTTTCATTTTTTATTTTGTGTGGAGATGTATTATTTCTGTATGTTGTATCTTTGTACGTCAGAAGTTTCTTGTTCACCAGAGCTTTTATCTCCAACGTGTGATTACTGGTGGGTCTTGATGGGCACGGGCTTTGATGTTGTGATTGTGAGGTATGATGAGATTGCTCTTAAGAGTCAGTACGTCCGCAACCGATACGAGCGTACCCTCATAAACAACCTGAGGATGCTGCTTGATAAGAGCGGTGCACGATACACTGGTATCACGCGTGAGCGTGGGCGTATCTTTGTCCACACGATGGATGAGCGTGTGATCGGTCTCATGCCGAGGGTTTTTGGTGTCGTGTCGGTTAGCCCTGCACTTACGACCAGTTCACGGTTGGTGGATGTCAGTGGGCTTGCAGCCCGGCTTGCAAGTGCTTTCATCGGAGATGGTGAGAGCTTTGCGATACGCTCGCGTAGGGCAGGGAGTCACAGTTTCACATCTCGGGACGTGGCAGTTCAGTGCGGCGATGCAATCCTTGAAGAGATGCGGGAGAGGGGTGTGTACGTTGACCTCACGTCGCCAGATCACGAGATACACGTCGAGGTGCGAGAGGGGAGTGCTTATCTCTACACTAAAATTGTGCAGGGCACAGGTGGACTGCCTCTCGGAACACAGGGAAAGATGATAGCTCTCTTGTCGGGCGGTATCGATTCGCCTGTTGCAGCGTGGCTGATGATGAAACGCGGGTGCAGGATTGTCTTTCTTCACTGCAACAACCAACCATTCTCTGATGAAAACACTCAAAGTCTACGAGGCACCGAATGGTGGGAACCTAAAAGCATTTCTTGACTGTTGTGAAGAGAAACTCGCCTGTGTGCTCTGCAAGCGCATGATGTACCGCATAGCAATAGAGATCATGAAAAAAGAAGGTGCACATGGGATCGTCACAGGTGCATCGCTTGGGCAGGTGGCGTCTCAGACTTCACAGAACCTGATGGCAGAAGCCTACAGGCTCAACTATCCAATATATCACCCCTTAATCGGTCTTGACAAAAAAGAGATCATCAGAATTGCAGAGTGGATCGGGACGTACACGCCTTCGATAGGACCAGGCGTTTGTTGCACTGCAGTGCCAGATCACCCAGCAACAAGAGCAAGGATCAATGAGGTGCTTCGGGCAGAAGAAAAGGTTGGAATCGAAGAACTGCTCCAGCAGACACTTGATAGGACAAGAGTGGTCAAGCCTTGAAAGGTTGGATGGGGGG
>NJEL02000062.1 GCA_002254825.2 Methanosarcinales archaeon ex4572_44
TGATTATAATCGACTATGCTTCTCTCCACACCGCTTGACTATTCACTCATGAGCAGGGTTTTCTTTGTGTTTTTTGAAAGTATGGCGCTGTTGCCTGTAGGGTCGTCGATTATCACTGTTAGTTTTACGTTTTTGTATATTTCATCGATTTGGTTGAGTAGTTCTTCTGCACGCTCACGTTTTTCCTCGTCTCGTAAGAGCATTTGAAGCACCCGAACGTTCAGGTCGCTTTGGGATTCGGCGTGGAATTCGTATCTGGCTGGTTCCTTTTCTGTGAGTGAAAAGACGTCGGTATATCTGTGCCCACATTGGCACTGCGAGGTTAGATACATCACTTCTCCAAAATAGGGTATCTCCTCACTCGTCCAATAGAGGGTTAACTCACTCTCACATAAGGGGCATGTGGTTTTGGTGGTGAACTCTCGGTTCACCGTCTTCTTCCACCGATGACTTTTGTTCTGTCAATTTTGACGTTCTTGGGCGTTACGAGTATCTGGTCTTCGCCGATTCCAGCGATGTCACCGTGCAGGTCTCCTATCACCTGTTTCAATTCTTTGATGGAGCGTTCAAGCGTTAATTTGTCGCGTTTGGTATTGGATATATCGATAAGCAGAGCATTTCCGCCGTAAACTTCTTTTTTTAGATCTGGTAATTGTTCAAGTCCTGTCAGCTCTGCAATTCTGATATACATCCTTGGTGTTACGTCTTCAAGGTCTTCTTCGAACTCGCTCAGGTCAAGTTCGCTGTACTCGTCGACCTCACGCTTTGCCATCGAGCCTGTTCCTATAATTTTCTCAAGCAAGTTTGCCATGGTTTATTAACCCTCTCTTCAATAGCTGTTATCCCATCTTTTTTACAATCCTTTATTATATCTATTTATCTGTCATATTTTACTTGCCAGCCATCCAACCCAACTATCATACATTATTTATTTGAGTAAAAATCGATAAAGTTAATAGGTAGAAGTTAATAGGTAGTTGGAATATATAGGTGGAGTCAGATGCCGAAGATAGATTATGTTGTTTCCGAGAAGGTCTGCACTGCATGCGGCGGTTGTGAGGCAATATGCCCAGTGGGTGCTCCAAGGGCCGATCAACTCCGTTCAGAGATCAAACATGAAGAAGATTGCAGCAATGTGAATCTCTTCAAAGAGGAATGCTCTTACTGTGTAGATTGTTATGCGTGTGAGCGTGTCTGCCCGATACTGGACGGTTTCCCTGGTGATGATGAGTTCGATAATGTGCGGTTTGTGAAGGCGGGGCGGAGCCCGATTCATGGACAGGATGGTGGTGTCACTTCCCAGATCTTAAAGTCTCTCTTTGAGCAGGGCGAGATCGATTGTGCCTTTGGGCTTGCAAGAAACGAGAAGTGGGAGACAGAAGTGCTTCTAATGACCCAGGCGTCTGATGTTGCAAAGACCAGTGGCACCAAGTATAATTATATGCCGATCATCTCAGGGATGAGAGAGATTATCCGAGACGTAGCACAGAAGTATGATAAAATTGCAATCGTTGGCTGTCCATGCCAATCACATGCAGCACGCCTCTTGAAGGAGAATCTCACCGACAAGATAAAACTGATACTCGGTCTTGTCTGCATGGAAAGCTTCAGCTATGAGAACCTCTGCCAGCATATCATACCCGAGATGATGGAACTCAATATCGAGGATGTTGTGAAGATGGACTTTGCCAAAGGCAAGTTCGTTGTCAGCACGAAGACAGGCGAGGTGAAGAGAATACCGATCAAAGATATCGCGGCGTTGGCACGGGATGGCTGCCATCACTGTCTGGACTACACATCATACTATGCAGATATCTCACTCGGATCAGTCGGAGCTGGCGACGGTTGGAACTCTGTAGTTGTTCGTACCGAAGCTGGTGAAGAATACTTGGGCAAAGTCAGTGATCTTGAACTCACCGATGACGTGAACGTAGACTTCCTCAAAAAGCTTGCAGACACAAAACACAAGAACAACGCATGGAACTACAAGGAATTCATGGAACGAGTCTGGGCAATCGGATATCCGAACCGAATAGAACACTTGGGATACGAAGTTCCATGGAAGAGAGAACCTATAAACATCCAGAAATATTCTCTCCAGGCAAAATCGGATTGACCAAAAAATAATAGAATTAGATCAGATCGTATCATCGAGAGTAGGATGGAAAAAGTTTGCAGAGGGCTGTACATTGGGAGGTTTCAGCCCTACCACAGGGGACACTCTCAAGTCCTACAAGTCATTGCAGAAAAGGTAGACGAAATAATAATCGGCATTGGAAGTGCCCAGCAGAGCCATCAAACCAACAACCCTTTCACAGCTGGCGAACGAGTGCTCATGGTCTCACAAGCCGTGGAAAAGCTGAACGTCAAAACATACATCATCCCAATAGAAGACATCCACCGAAACAGCCTCTGGGTCTCACATGTAAAATCCCTAACACCCCCATTCCAAGTCGTCTACTCCAACAATCCACTCGTGATGGAGCTATTCTGCGAAGCAGGGATCAAGGTTGGAGGAACACCCCTCTTCAACCGAGAAAAATACTCAGGAAAGAGAATTCGAGAACTGATGCAGACAGATAAAAAATGGAAAGATCTCGTACCCAAATCCGTTGCCAGAGTGATAGACGAGATTGACGGTGTTGACCGCCTCAAACACATCGCCAAAACAGACGACTCATAGGAAACATAGCTAAAAGCAAGCACGCAGTTAAATTGTTGCGGATTTCTATCGTTTGTTATTCATATCGTCTTTTCAGTATTTTGAGCGGTAATACTGCTGTTGCGAGCAGCAGCAGGCTGTTTGCTATGATTATGACTTCTTCTCTTGTTATTGATATTGCTATTCCGCTTAGGATTGGTAGTGCTGCGAGCCCTGTGTAGGTGCAGGTGTTGAAGATTCCCATTGTGATTCCGCGTTCTGTGGCGAGGTTTGCGATGCCGCTCACAAGTCCGATCAATCCGAGCCCTGCACCTGCACCGATCAACGCAAAGCCTATTGGGTGGACGATGGTTGTGAGTGCGCCGATTCCTGCTGCAAGTACGCCTGTTCGCACGACTGTGTCGTGTTGTATCTTCAGGTGTCCTCCGATGATCGAGGTTATCATTGCGCCTATGTAGACAGTGGATAGGTAGATCCCAAGCTCGTCTTTTCCGATCTTTTCTGCTGCGTAGTCGGGGTAGATTGAGATGATTGCACCTGTTGCTCCAAAGAGTATGAAGGCGGTAATCCACACGCTCAGAAGTCCTGGTCTGATAAGTATGCTCATGGTTTTTTTGGTGTGTAGGGAAGTATAACGTTTTGTTCTGGTTTGTGACTTTGGGTTTAACTGGTGCTTACGTAGTGTGCGGTAAATCCGAGTGGATCTGAGTTTAGCGAGGATTTGTTTGAGCCCAACAGTTGACTGGTCTGAACGTACGATCTCTTTTTTCGTCTCTTTGGAGAGTTTCCATATGAGCAGTAAGGGTATGATGGAGAGGGTTGTGAAGATGACGATTCCATTTTTCATGTTTGTCTCTGCATTCATGTTTGTCTCTGCAAAGATGCCTGCCACAAAGACGCCTGCTCCAAGTCCAAGGTTTAAGAGGAAGTTCAGTTCGCCTATGTACTGTTCTTTCTTTTCAAATTCTGCGAGGATTGCGAATGCGGCTGGGAAGAATGCGGCTGCTCCAAGCCCTTCTGTGAACCTTGCAAGGAGTATTAGCCAGAGGTTGTTTGATAGTGTGAGGATTATGCCTGCTGTTAGTGTTAGGACTGCGGCTGTGTGGATGAGCCTGGTGTTGCCGTAGCGATCTGCAAGGATGCCTGAGGGGAGCATGGCGATGAGCGCGCCTGTGAAGTAGGCTGAGAAGATGAGGCTTGCTGCAATGCTCTCGCCCCTTGAGAGTTCTGGGAGTATTGGGATTGCTGCGTTCGATAGCGCCATTATGGCGAAGACGAGGGTGTACAGGGACAATCGTTGGAGCAAAACCACTACTCACTCTACATATTTTTTAATCTCTTCGATCTTGATCTGCGCGGTTGCATCGAGGCAGAGTGGTGTTACTGAAACGTGCTCGGAGTTGAAGACAGCATTGATATCGGTTCCAGCCTCATCGTCTACGATCAGATCCCCGTTGATCCAGTAGTACGGTCGTCCTCTCGGATCATGGCGCTCCTCAACACCTGTCTGAAATATCTTGCGTGAGAGCCGTGTGATCTCAATCGGAGTCTCCACAGTTGCGTGGCGTGGCAGGTTGACATTCAAAAGATCCACGCCATCGGGAAGCCCATATTCCAGCACACGACTCGCTATCCTCCGCAATATCTTTATTCCCTCGTCAAAATCATAGTGGTAGTTACGCAGGTCATCAAACTTCTCTCCTTCGTCCAGTACCTGAATCGAGACTGCGATTGCAGGGACACCATAGCTTGCAGCCTCGAGCGCGGCTCCGATCGTGCCAGAGGTCGTCACAGTATCGGTGCTGATATTCTCACCAACATTAAATCCTGAAACCACCAAGTCTGGCATCGTTTTCATTATCGAGAAGATTGCGATTATTACAGAATCGGTTGGAGTACCGCCGACAGCATACGCTTCAAAACCATCCAGCTTTGTGTGTGAAACCCGCAACGGCTCAAATATTGATATTGACCTGCCAACACCACTCATCTGCTGGGCTGGTGCAACAACACTGACAGCCCCCAGCTCAGAGACTGCCTCAAACGCAGCCCTGAGCCCAACCGCATACACACCATCATCATTGGTAACAAGAATTCGAGGCATCGCTACACAGGAGTAGTCCTCTAAGGATAAAAGTTTGCCCCAAGCGCCCCGAAGAATAGGCACTCATCTCTTGGCACCACAGATATGTGATGATCTCCCCTACCCCCCTCAGCTCCCTTATCTACCAGATCGATCCCCATGCCTCTTGCAATCACTGCTGGTATTCCTTCACCTGCTTCGCCCATAAGTAGTTGTGCAGCGCTTGCAAGGTTGTCTGCTGTTGCTTTACGTGTGATTGTGAGCGGCTTGCCGTATAGGTCAAGACTGCCGCGGGCGTCCTTCACTGGTGTGGTCCCGCTAGATCCGAGGGCAACACCGATCGTTCCAAGTCGCAGGGGCTGTGTGCGGCTATCGCTTATGATCACAGCACACTTGCACCCGTAGTGCTCTTCAAGCGTGCCCCGTATCTCTCTTGCACTCGCATCCGGGTCGAGTGGCATCAGCGTAACGCATTCCTCTGGTGCGTTCGACGAGTCAATTCCTGCATTTGGCGAGAGAACGCCCTTTGTTATTGTGAGCATCACACCAGGGACGCCGCCAAGTATTTCGTCAGCCTCTTCAAGTATCAACTGCATCTCACGCGGATCGATCAGGTACTCGTCACCAAGCCTCAAAGCCTCCACACTGGGCGTTATGCTTGTTAGATCCACGAGCCGTCCCTCGGTGGTTGCCACAGCCGATTCTGCGATCACGAAGAGATCGCCGTCTTTGGGTATGATGCCTTCTTTGCGCATGGATCTGATCAAAACATCAGTGATCCTATCTTTTGGGGTTATGAGCGGTGTTTTCACTGGGATAAAGACCAATTGCTGCATGGATTCTTAAAGATACTCTTTTAATCGTAGAATTGCGCAATGCTCTCCACACATGCTGCACAGACCATGAGGTTCTGGACGCATCTCCTCTGGTCTTCGAGGCTCAAGGGCATGCGAGAGCTGCCCCGGCCAGTCAAGCATTCCCCTCTTGATTGCAAGTGCGCGATCCCTCGCTGATGGCATGTACTTGATGCTGTCGCCGATATGGGCTGCTATCCTGAAAGCCGTTAAACCCTCTCTTACGTCCTCCACGCCCGGGAGGCAGATATGCTCTGCAGGGGTTATTGCACAGAGATAATCAGCCCCGGCCCCGCTTGCAATCGCTGCCCCGATACTTGCCGCAACATGGTCGTATCCAACCGCCACATCGGTTGGTAGGGGGCCTGCGACAAAGAGTGGACGATCCGCGACCTGTTTATGATATCTTACATACTCTGGTATGAGTGCTGGTGCCACATGCCCACCCATGCCCTCGATTATCACCTGCACACCTGCCTTGTTCGCCCGCTCTGCAAGCCTTGCGTTGAGCTCCAACTCCTCTCTCTGCACGTGATCAGGTTTGTCATGAACACATCCACTTCGAAGACTGTTCCCAAGAGACAATACCACATCCCTCTCATGAAGGATTCCGAGTATCTCATCGAAGTGCTCAAGAAACGGATTACTCCTCCTATTCTTCAACATGTAAAGGCTCGTGAAACTACCACCCTTCGAGACCATAGTAAGGATTCGTCCACTCTTCTTCAATTCGAGAACCAACTCTCGCGTGATTGCGTGGAGCACGATCGAACTCGCACCAGACCTCACATCATCCTCTATCTGCGAGATTATATCTTGGTCTGTTATCGTCCATCCGTGCTCAGCCACGCATTGATAAATTGGAACTGTTGTGAGTGGAATCGTGGTACTGCCAAAGATCTGGCGTCGTATCTCTTTAAGATCCCCGCCCATCGAGAGATCTGTTATAGTATCTGCGGAATAAGCCTCTGCAACCCTTGCCTTCTCAATCTCGACCTCGAGGTTTGCGTATGCAGTGGATGTTCCAATGTTGACATTGACCTTTGTCCGCATCCCTTTCCCTATGCCACAGACGCTACTGGCACGGGTCATGATAACAGTTCTACCACTTGCAACATCAGATCTGAGGAGCTCTGGATCGATATTCTCTTCTATTGCAACTCCCTTCATCTCTCCTGTAACGATGCAATCAGTAGCAGACTCTATCTGTGTCAAGATAAGTGCTCCATAACTACTCCAAACCTACTGGTACTTTTTTTACGATACTCTTAAATTTGATGAGGGCAATCTGGGGGCTGTTACTCGGGCTCGTGGTCTAGGTGGTTATGACGTCGCCTTGACATGGCGGAGGTCCCCGGTTCGAATCCGGGCGAGCCCATCACCGCTCCAGCACTTCATTTCTTCTCCACTCTCTTGACCAGTTCATCTATACGATTCGAGTTCAGCTCCTGCTTTTTTTCCCGACATTCTTTTATGATGTCCACCAGTTCGCATAACTGATCGTGCGAGAGGTCGTGGTATCCCTTGTGCTGCAGTATGCCGAGGAGTGCCTTCCTCCCGGTATGCTTTCCAAGTATGAAGCTTCGCTCAGTACCTATAAGTTCTGGTGGATAAGCCTCGTACGTGGTAGGATCTTCAAGTATGGCTGCTACGTGTATGCCTGACTCGTGTGCAAACGCATTTCTCCCAACTATTGACTTGTTCCAAGCAACCTTCACACCAGAGCACTCCTCAACGAGTCTGGAGAGGCTTGTGAGCTTGGATAGATCGTACTTATCGATCCCGTGCTCGATACGAAGTGCAAGCAAAACTTCTTCGAGTGCTGCATTACCACTCCTCTCCCCGATACCGTTTACCGTCGTGTGTAACTGTTTCACTCCTGCCTCTGCAGCTGTGATCGTATTTGCAGTTGCCATCCCAAGATCGTCGTGGCAATGGATGCACAGCTGGCTCTTACTCACACTCTCTCTGATCTCCCCAACGAGGTACTCTGTGGTTGCTGGCGTGAGAATACCAAGCGTGTCTGCAATGCTCACATAGTCTGCACCGTGTGCCTCTGCTGCAATGAATATGTCTTTCAACCGGGGTATGCTGGTGCGGGTTGCATCCTCTGCTGCAAACCGAACCGTGACGCCATGTGATTTGGCATATTCGAGAGTATCAAGCGCCCTCTCCTTCACAACTTCATACTTCGAATGATACTTGTGTCGAATGTGGATATCCGAGGTTGCAATGAAAATACTTATGATATCAACGTCACAGTCGAGTGCTGTCTCCACATCCTCCCTCTTTGAGCGTGCAAGACAACAGATCCCAGCATAAAGCCCCAGATGTGCAATCCGCTTTATAGTCTCCTTCTCAACACTGGATACGACAGGAAAACCTGCTTCAATAATCTCAACACCAACTTCATCAAGCCTCTCTGCAAGCCTAATCTTCTCATCCGCATTGAACACAGCCCCGGGCGTCTGCTCACCATCCCGAAGTGTGACATCACAGATCTCTATGCCAGGTGGTCTTCGCTTGATAAAATTATAATAGATGTTCTTTGAGAAGTAATCTTCCATCATCTCACACACAAACCATGCAGAACAACAACAGCTACAATA
>NJEL02000063.1 GCA_002254825.2 Methanosarcinales archaeon ex4572_44
CTTTGCTTGTTTTATCTTTGTCCCTTCATTCGGGGTCTTCTTAACTATTGCAATCGATTCATAATTCGATAAGTCTACAAATTCGGGTGAGTGGGTTGTATAAAAGATCTGATTCCCCTGTTCTGCAAGTTCTTTAAGCAATGAATAAAAATAGCGTCTTGCATGAGGATGAAGATATACTTCAGGTTCCTCAATTAGCAAAATGGCTCCAGAGCGCTTTAGTTCTTTATACGCATTTAATAATGCTATAACTATGGAACTCTGTATTCCTGCACCCATTTCAAGAGCAGAGAATTCCTCATAATCTTCTGACTCTTGAACCATCAATCGAAGATTTTTATAATGGGATAGAACATGGGGTTCTTTGAATTTAATAGATGCTTTATGAAATCCTGTTAATTTCTTTACACTCTCGACTATTATATTTTCCAAATCTTCGAATAAATTGATTCTTAGAATTGCTGTAGCTTCCTCCATTTTATGATTGAACTCATCAAGTTTCTGCTGATCGTTTTGGAATTCTTCAGATATATCCTTTAAAATCTTTCCTAAGATTGTCCATTGATTTGCGGAAAGAATTTTTGACAAATCTCTATTTACACTTACAAGAACGCCTGGCACCTTATTTCTTATTGTATTTGATAATGGAAGCGGCTTCTTGTATTGTGTTACAACCGCTCTCCCATTTCCATCAATGCACGAAAGGTTCCCACCATTAATGGCATCAAATTCTAATCTAAAGCCATTTACTTGTATATCCTCTCCATAATAAGTATGAACAATCGGAGTGTCAAAGTATAATTCTATTTTACCAGTTAAATGTTCATCGTGATTATGAATATCTTCTTCTTTTATCGCGTAAGATGGCCATTTCTCACCCAATAGTAATTCAATGGCGCCTAGAATGTTTGATTTTCCAACATTATTCCTTCCTATCAATGCCGTAAGCATTGGAGGTTCAAACTCAAGATTTTTAATTGATCTGAAATTCTCTATAACTATCCTTTGTAAAGCCATTTTCTGCACCTCCTATTTTCAAGCCCTTTGCCCCTGATTTCACTTAACAACTTATATCCGAACCCACTTCGCATATCCCTACAATTTGTCGATATATCCGAACATGGTTCGCATATACATCCCTCTGGTTGAACTCCTCCATCTTCAATCATTTTCTCCTCCGTTTATCTGTAAACTATCCAGTGGACTTTTAATTCTACCTATATCCTTGTTACTTACATGCGTATATATCTCTGTTGTCTTTGAACTCTTGTGCCCGAGTAGTTCCTGTATATACCGCAAATCAGTCCCGCCCTCCAGTAGATGTGTAGCGAAACTATGCCTGAGAGAATGAACCGTGGCCTCTTTCCTGATGTTTGCCTTTTTGCAAGCATTTGAAAATATCATCTCAACTGTCCGGGTTGTTATGTGCTTCTCCCTGTCCTGACTCGGAAATAACCATTTTGATTGACCGTATTCTTTCAGGTATCCCATTATTGCCTCCATCGCTACATCTGAAAGAATAGTATATCTATCCTTCCTTCCCTTTGCACCTCTTATGTGAATAAGCTTTCTTTCAGTGTCAATATCCTCATACTTCAACTTCACAACCTCGCTTACCCTTAATCCAGAGGAGTAAACCAGCATAAGAACTGCTTTATGCTTTATATTGGGAACAGTAGTGAGTATTCGAAAAACTTCTTCATGGCTCAGAACAACAGGCAACTTTTTATCCTTTTTCGGTCTCTTTATCTCATAAACAAACCTCTGATTCAAAATCTTACCATAATAAAACTTCAATGCGTTGATAGCGATATTTAAAGTAGATGTAGAGACTTCCTTTACCTCCACCAGATGAAATAAATAATCCTTTACATCATTATTTTCCATCTCACAAGGATTTTTGCCACAAAATTTTAAAAACTCCTCATTGTAATGAACATAAGCCTTTATCGTCTTTGAACTGTACTTTCTTGTCACAACTCCTTTTTCAACTCATCAAGCCATACAGAATGATCAACAATGATATTTCTCCCATCAAACAAAGAGAATAATTTTTCAAGTTTAGGATATGGAATGCTCCAGTATTTTCCTTCAGCATGCCACCTATATCTTTCGATTGTTTTAATTTTTACGATATTGTATGGGTTATAAGGGAAACTCACGGTTATTCGATTTGCAGCATTCCTGCCAATTTTAATAGTCATCCAATCCTCTATGAGGTAATATTGCATAGCCTCATATCAACTTGACGCTTTTGCTCATGCACGGGAGTTCACACACATATGCAAGAACTATAATCTTGGTAACAAAACTCACTGAATTTTAGAGACGTTTCTACTCACTTAAAAATGGGAGTATAAACAAACTCTGTTTTCCCACATGTCCTTTTCTGTAGTTTTATCCGTGCCCCGATTTTAGTGGCACGACTGTTATTCTGGTTCAAGCTATTCAAAGGATGCACACAACCCCTATCGCCTTCAGTCACTATACCCCGTACTTAATAGGTACAGGACTTGTTAGCGTTTTTGGCGTATAAGGGTTTTGTTTTTATTTATTTTGTGTAGAGATATATTTCTCAACATGCTGCGTACTGTGTACGCCAACAGCCTCGATGTAATCGAGGCTCATCCCATCCCTGTCCTACTGAGCCGTGGTAACATCCGGGAGCCCATAGGTGATCGGGGCACCATTTCTTCAGATGTGGGAATGATTCGCAGCACTATTAAGGCTTACGGAATACTTTGGAGGATACTTTATGAAGCGGTGGACGTGATCAGTGTTTACAGCCATATCTGAATTGTGGCTGGACAGAGTGTGGGCTTAAACTGATGAGAGATCAGTTAGAGCGATATGTTTTTAGAGTATGAACTCATAGGTATATGCCATGCAACCGCAGCAGTGGTTGTAACAAGCAAAGGGGGCTTCCAAGAATGAAGATAAGTGCAAGGAATATGATTGAAGGTGTTGTTAAGGGAATAGGGAAGGGTGAAATCGCGTCTACGGTGAAGATCGAGGTCAGTGGGCCTACTATCCTGACTTCAATGCTAACAAAAGAAGCCGTGGAAGATCTTAATCTGAAAGAAGGCGATAAAGCAGAAGCAATGATAAAAGCAACAGAGGTACTGGTGTTGAAGGAATAATAAATTCCAACCAGACTCTTTTTCTCTTACTTTTCTTTCTTTGATCATTCAGTTGTTAGTCTTTTAGTATTTTATTATTCGTTTCACCAGTTTTTCTGAGTTTTCTTTGACCTTTTTTGCTTCTTTGGTTGTTAACCCAGATCCGATTGCTATTTTGGTTGCTTCTTCGTCTGTTATCAGGTCTTCTGGTGCGTGGGCGTCGGTGTTCACCACGAGCTCTGCGCCGTGTCTCTCTGCCATGCGTGCGACGTGTCCATTGGTGCAGTTGTGTCCACAGCGGCTTGTTAGTTCGAGGTATATCTTCTTCTCGGCTGCGAGTCTAACTTCTTCTGATGTTATTAAGCCGGGGTGTGCGAGTATGTCGATGTCTGATCTGAGCGCTGCAAGGTTCGTGCCTTTCGGCACTGGTTCTGCGATCGTTTCGCCGTGCACTATGATGATCTCTGCACCCATCTCTCTTGCCTCTTCTGCAAGTTTTGGGATTTGTGCTGGTGGTAGGTGTGTCAGTTCTACGCCTATCAGTATCTGGATGTTGTAGTCTTTCTGGAGTCTTTTGATCTTCTGTGTGCTGTTTATGATCTGTTCGATGTTTGTTGGGTCGGTGTGGTCTGTTATGGCGATTGTGGTGTATCCTTTTCTTCTGGCGCGCTGGACGAGTTCGGCGGGTATGAGTTCGCCGTCGCTTGCAGTGGTGTGTGTGTGAAGGTCTATCATGTACAGATCCAATTGGATAATTTAATATAATAGTTTGCCTACGAAGCTATGAGGGATATGGGTGTTCAACCTGATTATAACTGTATAAATATATATTATAATTGTATGATAATAATGTAGATAACTTTTTATATTATTGACGTCAGACACTTGGCGTACAGACAGCAGACAAATGACAGACTCATGTCATCCCGCTGTCACAAACCCAAATCCCGTATATGGACAAGGGAGTAACAGCACATGCAACGAATAACAATCAGACTCCCAGAACAACAAGTAAAAATGATCGACTTGTTTGTTGAGTATGGCGAATTTCCGTCCGCAAGTGAAGCAATCAGGACGGCTATACGAGACATGATCGATCAACGCAGTGAAAAAGTAAGAGGTCGACTGCAACTGTTCGAAGACGTGCAGAAAAAAGCAGAAGACAGCATAACCTACCTGAAAAAGAGGGGATAAGAATGGAATCACTCTTGATCGAAGCAATGAAACATACAGAAAAAGATAAAATTGACATCAAGCAAGGAAACGGAGAAATTGAAGAATTCGGGACACCACGAATAATAGTAGTGGGCTGCGGCGGAGGCGGCAACAACACAACACACAGGCTTCACAAAATCGGCGTGACAGGCGCCGAAACCATCGCCATAAACACGGACAGAGCACACCTCCAAGACAGAAAAGCCGACAAACGAATACTGATCGGAAAAAACAATACCAAAGGACTTGGCGCAGGTGGAGAGCCAGAAGTTGGAAGAAAAGCCGCAGAAATGGGACGAGAAACCCTTGAAAAGATACTGAAAGATGCAAACCTCGTATTCATCACCGCAGGAATGGGCGGCGGCACAGGCACAGGCTCAGCACCCGTCATCGCACAAATAGCAAGAGAACAAGGCGCAATCGTGGTCGGAATGGTCACAACACCATTCAAAGTGGAACGCGCCAGAGGAATCAAAGCAGAAGAGGGAATCGAAGAACTACGAAAAGCAGCAGACACCGTAATAGTACTCGACAACGAACGACTGCTCGACTTCGTACCACACCTCCCAATAGACCAAGCATTCTCAGTGATGGACCAACTGATCTCAGTAACAGTGAAAGGCATCTCAGAAACCATCACACAACCATCACTCGTCAACCTCGACTACGCAGACGTGCGCACCATAATGAAAGGCGGAGGCGTTGCAGCCATGCTCGTGGGAGAAGCAAAAGGACAAGACAAAGCCAAAGAAGTCGTACGCCAAGCACTCAACCACCCACTACTCGACGTCGAATACGGAGGAGCAACAGGATGCCTCATACACATAACAGGCGGACCCGACATGTCACTGAACGAAGCACAAGAAGTCGCAGAATCACTCACATACGAACTAGACCCACACGCAAACGTCATATTCGGCGCACGAGTCCTACCAGAATACGAAGACAAAATCCAAGTACTAACAATAATAACAGGCGTCACATCACCAATGATACTCGGACCAAACACCTCAACCCCACAACCCCAGAACCCAGAACAAATCCTGGATACCCAACCCTACCACGGAGGAGGATCAATAATAAACAACGAACCAATAATAGACATAATCAGATAAAACAGAGACGCCACAGAAAAAACAAGACAGGGAGAACGCAGGGAGAGCGCGAGATAAGGTCATGGTTTCTATAGCTCTCCGATGATCGCAAAGTACGCAAGCAGTGATTCGAGCTGTATCCGCTCGTTAGCACCTTCTGTGAGCCTGAAATCAACCTCTCCAATCTTCTCCATAAGCTGGAGCTTGGATCTCTCAGGAATGTTCACCTCGAAGACCGCACGATGAAGCTGTATCAACACGTCCTCACCAGATAAACCCTCTTCAAGGAGCAGATCATCGAGCATCGAGCGCGCAGCCATAAAATCACCCTTTAAAGAGACCTTTATCAGTTCAACCATCTGCTCTGGGCGAGCCGTTGCCGTTATCTGATAGATCGCATCCATATCTATCTCTGTACCAATCATAGCTGCCGCCTGTAGTGCATTTATGGCACGACGCATATCTCCGTGAGCCACGTATTTTATCGCGTCAACTCCATCTTCTGTGACGGTGAGCCCTTCCTGAGATGCGATGTACTTTACTCGCTCTTCCACCGCCGCGTCAGATACTGGTTTGAAGCGGTATATCGCACAGCGCGATTGTATCGGCTCGATGATCTTCGAAGAATAGTTGCACGACAGAATGAAACGACAGCTGCTCGTATACCTTTCCATAGTACGCCGTAGAGCTGATTGTGCATCATGAGTCAGAGCATCGGCTTCGTCAAGGAAAATAATCTTAAAATCAGCCTCGCCAAGCGGAGCAGTGCGCGCAAAATCCTTGATCTTATGACGCACCACATCGATGCCCCGTTCATCACTCGCGTTGAGCTCGATAAAATTGTTATGCCACTCTTCCCCAAACAACTCCCGCGCCACAGATATCGCGGACGCGGTCTTGCCAACACCAGGCGGACCCGAAAACAAAAGATGCGGGAGGTTACCAGATCTCACATACGAACACAAACGCCGAATAACCTCGTCCTGCCCCACAACATCCTCCAGCTTGTGGGGCCTGTACTTCTCAATCCAGATAATTTCCTTTATAACCAACGCCTCCGAAACCAAGTAAGCACTCCACTTTTATAAGAACATCGATCGGAGTTATCAGACTTACAAAACTAAAAAGACTCTTGGGGAGAATAACCTGCAGCACCCAAAAGGTCATATTTTCTCACCAAAACACCTAAAATCCTTCAGACGTAAGAGATGAGAGTTCTATATGTATCAGCAAGAGTCCAAATATGGCACGCTGCAGTTGGTCGTGGGAGATATCACAGAACTGGAAGTGGACGCGATAGTGAACGCCGCAAACAGTGCACTTTCTGGAGGAGGTGGTGTTGACGGAGCGATACATCGTGCAGCAGGACCAAGCCTCAGCCGAGAGTGTGGGAGGATCAGGGAGGCTCGGGGAGGGTGTCCGACTGGGGGAGCAGTGATAACAGGTGGTGGAGACCTTAGGGCACGGTACGTGATCCACACGGTGGGTCCGATCTGGCGTGGCGGAGAAAAGGGAGAGGCAGAGCTTCTCAGAGACTCGTACGACAGCAGCCTCTCACTTGCAAGAAGATACAACTTGGGTTCGATCGCCTTTCCCTCGATCAGCACAGGCGCATACGGGTACCCTTTGGAAAAAGCCGCGCCAATAGCAATAAAAACGATTACGGAGCACCTGAATAGTCACAGGACTCCAGAGAGGATCATCCTCGTCCTACACACAGAAGAGACCTATGACACGTATCTCGCAGCACTGAACTCTCAACGATAAATGAGTGTTAGTGTTTCAGCGGTAGTCCCCTATTTCGGATTCTGATTT
>NJEL02000064.1 GCA_002254825.2 Methanosarcinales archaeon ex4572_44
CTAAATCATATTCAGCACTGAATGGCATAATCACAAAGCACAAACTGGACGAACTTGCCAAGACCGAAGCACTGCCTTCCATTTTAAATGTTTTCAGCAAGGTATCTTTTTCCAGAGGTTCAAAAGCTTCTGGTCGAAGTTCGCGTATTCGGCTAGCTTCATGGGTTTCAGCATACATTTGTATGTCCTGAAAAAATTCAATTAGAGCATCGACTCTAGATTTCTTTTCGCTTGTTTTAAGATTTATCGTATGTAAGTTTAATTGAAGCATTTTTTCAGTATCCGAAGTGCTTGCATCAAATTGAACTATGTAAGCCATTCTTTCAAACTTACCTAAACGAGAACGGACAACTTCTTTTATATGTTGGAAGTTAGGATCAGAAAGACTATATCCAAGAAACAATCCTGTTCGAGTAATGAGCATAGCGGACAAGTGTGTAGCTACAACAGGATAATCTTCAAGATATCGGTTGAAATCCTCTTCTGTAACAATAATATGCTCTTCATGTCTTAAGTCACCGTGCATTTTTACGATGTTTGTAGTTAAAGGTCCTCCATGGAATGGCATTTGACGTTCCCCCACAAGTGATCTAAATGGTTTTTTGATTTCTTGATATGCCGCCTCGAGAAGTAAATCGAAGTTAGTAGTATAGACGGTCTCAAATGAAAGAGAAGCAAAATTACGGTGTACATCTCCCGGTTCGATCTCATCAGCATGAAGGGCACGGCGAATTGATTCGATTAGCTGGACACGTCCAAAGCGGCGCTCATAGAGAGAAGCAATTTTTGGTGGAGTTAACTTTGGATCTATATCTGCTTCGTTAGCCCACGTTTCCGCAAGTCCACTCCAATCAGGCATCTTTAAACCAGCGGGAGCGCGACAATTGAGTGAAAATCCAGCGCCAATAAAGGGTAAACATTTACCCAGTTTGATATCATCAAGCAATGGTTTAGGAATCTTCATGTGCATCCCTCAAACATTCTTTCGGCTGGTTTCGTATAACAACTTATATCCGAACCAAGTTCACATATCCTTCCATTTTGTTATTATATCCGAACATGGTTCGTATATACATCCCTATAGGTGAAACACTTTCCGTCTCAAAATCTTCAATATTCATTTCTACATCATCTCCTTAAACTATAAACTATTGAGGGGACTCTTAATCATGTTCAGATCTTTGTTACTCACATGTGTATATATCTCTGTTGTCGTACTACTCTTATGGCATAATAATTCTTGAACATGCCTCAAATCCACACCGTTTTCCAGCAAATCTGTGGTAAAACTCTGTCTTAAGCTGTGCACAGATATATTTTTTATTATTTTTGTTTTTCAGAAGTTGGTCTAAATTTTTTTGTGTTTTTAGAGGATTTTCTGGTTGAGGTTTTAGAAATACTCATATTTTATTTGTTTCACCTTTATTTGTCAAGGTTTGTGTGTAGCTGTTGCTACCTAACCACCCTTGTGAGTCTATCACGTACGAGCCTCTCTCTCTTTGGATCACGGCACATTCCTGAATCTCGTCGATTGTGAATCCCGCGCCGTGGTCGAAGCGGTCAATAACGCGTTGCCATGGCATCATGTAGGCATTCTTCTTTCGCCCACTTCCGAATCGAAGCTCCACGGCGAGAAAGCCACGCCTCCCAGATCGATACAGAAAATCACTTATCCGTGATACTTGGTGAATGCCATTTTTGTCCCTGGTAAAATGTTGAGAGAAGTAGAGTGTGTTGGTATTGGTCGCATCAATGCTTTTACACTCTATAGCGAGATAATAGTCAGGATCGAGTGAATCCACCAGCAGATCTACGATTTGGGTTGCAAATCTTGATTGCTTCAAACGATGACAGATTCCTCTGATGTTATTCTCATTGAAAAACTCATTGAAGGACTTTGCAAGAGCAGATTCAAAATTATTCATCCAAACACCATCATAGAGACCAGTGCAAAGAGATTAACACAAGTTGTATAAATTTCCTATCCGATTTGGATGTTTCTCATACGATAATGGCGCTGGTGTGGTGGATACTGGTATTGGTTTTTTTGATCATATGCTTGTGAGTTTTGCAAAGCATGGGCGTTTTGGTCTGAGGGTTAGGGCTGTGGGCGATCTCGAGGTGGATGAGCATCACACAATCGAGGATGTTGGGATTGCGCTCGGTTCTGCCATTCGGGAGAGTTTTGGTGATAGGGTGGGGATTGCGCGTTTTGGCGAGGCTCGGATCCCGATGGATGAAGCCATTGCTTCTGCTGTTGTGGATGTTAGTGGACGTGGGTATCTGGTCTACGATGTTGGTTTTAAGACGAGTTTTGTTGGTGGGGTAGGTACTCGAATGGTTAGGCATTTCTTTGAGTCGTTGTCATCGAATGCTGGCATCACTCTGCACCTTGAGGCTGTGGGCGAGGATGATCATCATATATGTGAGGCGCTCTTCAAGGCTTTCGGTGTGGCGCTTCGTCGCAGTGCTGTTGTGGACGGTACGGGTGTGCCGAGTACCAAGGGAGTTCTATGATTTATGTTCGGCAGGAAGCTTCTTATCGATCTTGGTACTGGTACGATCAGTGAAGAGCGATTTAAGGAGCAAGAACTTGTTGATTTCGTTGGTGGTCGAGGTTTAGGAGTTAAAATATTATCAGACACCACAGATCCAAGTATAAATCCGTTAAACCCTAATAATCCGCTTATTATCACTGTTGGTCCACTGACAGGTATTGCACCGCTCAGCGGGCGGCATTCAATCGTTGCAAAATCTCCGCTCACAGGCACGATCTTTGATTCGAGTGGAGGCGGGCATTTTGGGCGAGCACTCAGATACGCCGAGATCGGCGTGTTGATCATCACAGGTGCGTCTGTTGACCCAGTCTATATCGCAATCGACGACGAATCGGTGGAGATCAAGGACGCGAGCCACCTGTGGGGCTTGAATGTTCGGAAGACCACTGACGAGTTAAAGAAATCTGGGAGGGTGGCGTGCATCGGCAGGGGTGGCGAGAGACTGGTTCGCATATCCAGCATAATGAACGATTATGTTCACACCTGCGGGCGCGGCGGTCTTGGGGCCGTTATGGGAAGCAAACACTTGAAGGCAATAACAGTTCGCGGCACAACGAAACCAAGTCCTGCAGACCCAGAGGGCTTTGAGATCGCAAAGGCTGAAGCGATGCGACTGCTCAGAGCAAGCCCTGTCTTGAAAGGTTTGAACACGTACGGCACATCAGTTCTCGTCAACCTGATGAACTACATGCAGATCATGCCCACAGGAAACTTCAACCAGACCTATTTTGAAGAAGCAGAGCATCTCTCAGGCGAAGAGATACGAGAACGATACGATCTTAAGAACCATGCATGTGCCAACTGCTTTGTAGCCTGCAAACACAGCGATGGAGAGACAGGTCTTGAGATTCCTGAATACGAGACCATCTGGGCGTTCGGACCAGATAACAACAACAGCGACATAGGAACAATCATCGAAGCAAATCATGAATGCAACGATTACGGAATCGATACGATCTCAACAGGATCAACCATCGCATGCCACAGCGAAATAATAGGGGAAAAAATACCAGCAGAAGAAATACCAGAAATTGTCAAGTCAATCGGAGAAAAAAACGGCATAGGAGCAAAATTGTCAGACGGCTCAAGAATTTACGCTGCAAGCCACAACCAACCAGATCTCAGCATGACCGCTAAGGGGCTCGAGTTCCCGGGTTACGATCCACGCGGCGTACTTGGCCAAGCACTCGGATACGCCACATCGAACAGAGGCGGGTGCCACCTCCGAGCGTACATGGTTTCACCCGAAATAATCGGAAAACCGAAGCTGATCGACCGCACGACACTTCGTGGAAAGGCAGGACTCATAAACATCTTCCAGAACTTCTCAGCCGCAACAGACACACTCATCCTCTGCCGATTCACAAGCTTTGCACTGAGCGAAGAAGAATGTGCAAGCCTCTTAAGCGCAGCAACAGGACACAACTACACCTCAGAAGAATTCCTACTCACAGGAGAACGTATCTGGAACATGGAACGACTCTACAACCTGAAAGCAGGCATAACCGAGCGAGACGACACACTACCAAAAAGATTCTTCAAAAACGAAAAAGGGATAAAACATGAAGAATTTTTAAAAACAATACAAGAATACTACCACTATCGCGGCTGGAACAACCAAGGCATACCAAGGATAGAAAAGCTCGAAGAACTGAAAATACCCCCGATATATAGGTGATAATGGTGTTTGAACGAATCGAAAACGAATTAGAACTACTGGAACGCCACATAATCGTACTACAAAAAGTCATCAAGAACGCACCAGTAGGCATACGAAAAATAGCAGACGAAACAAAGATCTCAAAACACAAAATCCGCTACTCCCTACGAGTACTCGAACACAAAGGAATGATAACACCCACCGCACACGGAGCAAACCCAACAGAAAAAGCACGCGAATTCCAAGAACAACTCGAAGATAAAATAAACAGGATTAAAGAGAAGATAGAAGAACTCGAAAACAAAATAACAAACCTACCAGATGCTAATATCAATCATATTCTTTCAGTTCTTCGCAATTCTATCTATATAATCGGCGTCATTTGCATGGGGTATTTTGTGTATATGATTGATTTTGTTTTTCGCCGTCGGCCGAAAGTTCAAAAAAACGGCGAAAAATTGAAAAATCTCAGAGAAGATGTAATCAGTGGGAGACTAACAAATTCCAACAAAATACGTGAAAAATGGGAAGACATGAACAAAAACGGATTAAAAGATCAGAAAGTTGAGTGAAAATCCCGAGATACATGGAAAACCATTCAGAACACCTCTGCATGGATACTGGGAGCTGCGATTTGAGAATAGCTTCAGAACTATTTACAGAATAAACCGTGCTGCGAAAACAGTTACAATAGAAGCGATAAAGCACAAGGACGAGTTTTATATGCCAAGCTCCTCTGCAACCTCTTCAAAATCCCTGACTTTTACTCCTTCCTCCCTGCCCTCTCTGATCTGCCCCATAAGATCTTCATCGGATAACGTCTCGATCGTTCTTTGCATCGATTCGTGCTCATCCAGAGAGATTGTTATCCATTCAGTTCGATGACTTCTTTATTTAGCACCTGAAACTTCCATCGTAAGTTGATAGTAGGTTTCTGTATTTAATGATGTTGGATCTCTCAAAGTTTGCAGGGGATTATCTTGAATTGGGGAATGCCTATATAGGCAAACGCTTGTAGTGTAAGTGCTGGATGTAGGAGTGGCAGTCGTCTGAAAAATATATTAAGGGGAAGGGTGAAGGATTGGATATGACTAAAGTGGCAATTATCGGAGGTGAGCAGAGTGGTAGAACTGCTCTTGCGTCAAAGCTTGGCAAAAAAGGAAACGTATCAGACGTTACCATGTACGACTTTGCCAAGAGTGGTACAGTGCTCATGATAGTCGATGCCACTGGTTATCCAAAGCACGTAAAGCCACTCGTAACAGCCCTTAATCTTACTGATATTGCGCTTTTGTGCATTCCCCCAACGGGCCCTGACGTGTACACTGGGGAGTGCATCGTTGCGCTGGACATGTTAGGATGCAGACACGGAGTCGTCGTTCTGACAAAATCCGATCTCGCGTACTCCAGTGCACTTGACGAGTTGAAGAAACGCATCAAAAAGATCACAACAGGCACTGTTCTTGAGAACTGGGATCAGATCGCCGTATCCACCACTACTTTTGAAGGAATGGAAGAGTTAAAAAAGATGATTGATTCGACAGGTGAAAAAGTCGATGAAGAGCTCGCACGATCAAACGAGCTTTCGCCGCGTGTTGTAATCGACCAAGTATTCAATGTGACAGGCATCGGTTGCGTGGTTTTGGGCGTGGTCAAACAAGGCACGATACACGTGAAGGAAAAAATGACGATGATGCCAGTCGACAAAACGGTTGAGATTCGGTCAATTCAGATGCATGACGTTGATGTGAAGAGTGCCGTGGCAGGTGCACGGGTTGGATTAGCGTTGAAGAATATCCAATCAAAAGATGTGGACCGGGGATATGTGATTTCAAAAAACGAGATAGTAACAAAAGATTTTACGCTGAACTGCACACTTTCACGGTTCACAAAACACGTTGCAGTAGGCGTTATGCTGCATCTCTTCGTAGGACTCCAGTCAGCACCCGTGCGTGTCGAAAAGATCGTTGCAAATGGCGATACCGTAGATTACGCCAGATTTGGTAGTGAGTGTATTTTAACGCTTTCAGGTTCAAAAAATATTGCACACATCGGATTGGACAGGTTTATTCTGGCAAATCTTGACGAAACGCAGAGATTTGTTGCTTATGGTTTCTGTAGCCAAATCCCATGAACCTGCGCCACAAATAGGTTAACAAGCCTCGTTTTGTACCACTTTCACCACGATTAGTGCGTTTTTTTACAATCAGATTCTCTCTGCAGGGTGGAGAATGGTTATGTCGGTTGATCTCTTGGTATTCGACCCTGTCTCTGGTGCAAGCGGCGATATGATCATCAGTGCTCTGATAGACCTCGGTGTAGACCAGAGTCGCGTGGTTGATGTGATGGAGTCTACCAGTGATGTCACGGTTGAGGTCTCGCACATCAACAAGTTTGGTATCGCATGCGTGAGGACAAAGGTTCTTCAGAGGTCGGTTGAGTCGCGAGGATACGAAGAGGTGAAGGAGCATATTGAGGGATTGAATATTCCATCCGAGGTGCGAGCTGATGCCCTTAGGGTTTATGAGAGGCTTGCGAGGGCAGAATCAAGGGTTCACGGTGTATCTCTTCAAGATCTTCACTTCCATGAGGTGGGGTGTGATGATGCAATAGCTGATATTGTCGGGGCATGCACGGCAATCAATCTCCTAAGACCAGAACATATCTACTGCAATACGATCTCGATTGGAACAGGTGTTGTTGAGACGAGCCATGGTAAGTACCCTCTGCCAGCACCTGCCACGCTTGAGGTGATCATGGACTCAGGGCTTCCAGTCCAGCAAACATCGGTTGAGGGAGAGCTTCTGACACCCACTGGTGCTGCCATACTCGCGCATTTCGTGGATCGGCACCCTCCACCCCCTCCGATGACCATTCGGGGAATCGGGTATGGTGCCGGGGAGGCAGAATACGAGCATCCCAATCTTCTGCGAGTAATTCTCGTCAGTGTAGAGGAGAGACTGGTGCCAGAGTCTATCGAGGTGCTTGAGACGAACATCGATGATGTTACAGGCGAGATCACTGGGCATTTGATCGATAGACTGCTTGAAGAGGGTGCAAAGGATGTATGCATCATACCTGTGACGATGAAGAAGAATCGGAGTGGGCAGATCGTACAGGTGATCGCAGAGGTGCACGACTCTGCCCACCTTGCAGAGACGATAATAGAGGAGACCGGGAGCCTTGGGGTGAGGATCATGCCAGCAAGGCACAGACTCACAGCCAGGCGAAGAATCGATAGGATTCAGGTGGCTATAAACAGCAGAGAATACTCTTTTCGTGTGAAGATTGCAACAGACACGCACGGAAAGGTCATTGACGTATCGGCAGAGTTTGATGACTGCAGGGAGATTGCGAGAAGAACAGGAATCCCCGCGAAGCAGATCATACGACTGGTAGAAGAGAAAGGATGGAAGGAAATAGAAAAATATAACCTTTGATTATTATTATATTAATTGCATCAACCAGCGTCTTACGGAGTATGCACCGAGTATCGCTGTGATGAGTGCTGCTGTGGTAAGTCCTGGTGTTTTTGTCTCTTCTGTTGCTGGTGTGGCTCTCTGTTCTTCTGTTTTTGTGGGTCTGATCGGGATCGCACCCATAGTGTTCTGTCCTGCAGTCTCTTCTCTCTGCAGAGACGGTTTGATTGCAGGGTGAGCAGCGATTGCAAATGGTGAGAAATGATTGGTGGTTGATTCATACACGGTGTAATCTTCTTTTTCAACTATTTTTTGTGTTAAAACTTCTTTCCATGAATTGTTTACGTATTGCTGGAGTATTATCTTATTTAAATTTATTTTATTATCTTTTAACCATCCGTTCTCCACTTTGAACCTGATGGTTGCCGTTTTGATGTTTCTCGGCGTTGCAAAGCCGCTTGTTCCAACCCAGATGTTAACGTTCCTATAGACCAGACCGCCAGGTGGCTCGCGAACGAGGGTTGATGTGTTGTTCAGTGCCTCTACCATCACAAGTATCTCGCCAGCGTTGATCTTTCCAGTTATTGACACAGTCGAGATCGGGTTTCCAGCGGCTGTGAAGTTATAATGCGTGGTTCTGTCCTTGTATATGTGGTCGTAGTATTTCTCCTTCACAACGATATTATCAAATGCTTCGCCAGAGGCTCCACCACCTCCACCCCCACTACTCCCACTACTCCCACTACTCCTCCTACCACCGCCGTTGTTCTCATTGTTATTGTTGGTGGGAGGGTTGCCTATAATCGCGAAGGTGCTGAGGTGGGATATGTTCGCCCAGATGTAACCAGCATAGCCATTGATATCAGATGGCTCTATGCCTGTCTCGTGCACCCACTCAGGAGAATCTGCAGCAAGCGTTTCCCACTGGTCAAGAGACTCGTTGTACCATGATATTTTTAGAGTGTTTTCATCCAAGCCTGATGCATCCAGCTCTGCCTGCGTATAATAGAACTTGAGTTTTATCCACGAGAGATTATGTTTGATATTGTCGCTGGTGTTTATGGAGATGTATTTTTCAAGCGGGGTCAGAAAGAGGGAACGGTTCATTGCTGGAGTAAGGTCTGCCATCTTTTTTATCTCGATTGTTCCGCTAACGTTCTGGTTTGTGAGAACTTCAAGTCTCACATCTACTGCATCAGAGGCGTTCACCTCTGCAGGGGCATCCTCGATCGAAACGCTTGACGCATAGGATCTTGCTGCTATGAACCAGGTTGTGCTACTGTTGGTGTTTCCTGCATAGTCGCTTGCTGTAATCGTCACGTTGTATCTACCATACACCGAAGTATTTGTGAAATTATAATAATAAATTTTGCTGCTGTTAATCATAATCGAGGTATTTGTGAAACCGTCAGGATATTCGATTGAAACGGAGAGGTTAGAGGTATTCAGGCAAATATTATCGCTTATGCTTGCAGTGATATTAACGGCCTCGTTTATCTGTGGAATCTCTGGGTGGACTGAAACATTAACCACTGAAGGTGGCGTGTTATCAACTGAAACACTGACCTGCTCGGTCTCGTTCAGATTTCCTGCATTGTCGCAAACTGTGACGTTCAGATGATACGTTCCTGTTCTGGGCGCGCATGAAAACCTGGTACACACCGTCAGTGAGTGCTGTGATGTTGATCGCTGCTGAGAGGTTTTCTATCGTCTCATCATCGAAGCTTCCGTCCGTTGCGTTAATCGGCGTAGCGTTGTGTTTTCCAGGGTCTGTTGTGATGTAGTATTCTGCATAGGTGATGTTTGTGCTGCTCGTTGCTGTTGCGTTTATGAAAGGGTCAGTGTTTGTGGGAGTGGGTGTGATCGTGTAGTTTGCGATTACAACTCTAGCAGCCAGAACAACTGCTGCATAGGCGTCTATCCGTCCGCTGCCATAGGTGTTATCCTTGCCAGGAGTTCCGAGATCCACTGCTGTCTCGAGTATCTCTTTGATCTCTTGTGGTGTGAGACTCTTATTTGCTTGGAGCATGAGGGCTACTGTGCCTGATACGTGTGGCGTTGCCATCGAAGTGCCAGAGTTCAAACCATAGCCACCGCCCACGATGGTCGAGGTTACCGAGACGCCCGGGGCGCTCACATCTGGTTTGGTATATGTTGAGCCGTTGTATATTACTGGTCCGCGGCTACTGAAGTCGGCAATGTTATCCTCTGAATCTGTGGCGCCAACGGCAACGGTCTTATTCAAACAGGCAGGACAACTGATGGTGTTGCTCCAAGGTCCATCGTTTCCTGCCGCTGCAATCACGGTAACACCTGCTGAAATGGAGTTATTAATTGTATTCTCCCATGCAACACCCGAATTTGAGCAATTGCCACCACCTGCACTGTAACTTATGATATCGGCGCCGTTCTCAACTGCCCACCCGAAAGCATCGAGACTATCTGAAACATACCCTGCACCAGTGCTGTCAAAGGCTTTGGCTGCAAGCAGGCGTGTGCCAGGTGCTACACCAGTCTGGGTACCACCAGCGCCTGTGCCCGATATGGTGCCTGACACATGCGTGCCGTGACCATCGTCATCATAGGCTGTTTCGACACCGTTCACATAATCCTTCCAATCGATGACCTTCGGATCACTGGTGGAAGAGTTGTCGTCGAGATCGTCGAGATCGGTGTGGCTTGCGTCCACGCCAGTGTCAACCACTGCAACGGTGATTCCGCTGCCGTTTATCCCAAGATTCCAGACGGCGCTCGCATTGATTTTGTTGATGCCCCACGTGTTGGCGGACTGTATTTCAGTGGGAGACATTATGTGAACTGAGTAATCGGGTTCTATCAGCCTGACATCATCTCTCTCTGATAGTCTCTGGATCAGTTCTGGTGTGGCTTTCAGTGCTATGCTGTTTGCTATCCAGAGTTGCTTCACGTTTTCTGACTCCCCCGATTCTGTGAGTGTCTCAACGAGCGGTTTCTGTGTTTCAAGCGCCTGTGCCTTCAGTGCCTGAATGCCGCTATCCCTATCTTCGCAGATCACTTTGATGGCTTGCTCTCTTCGCTCTGGATGTTCCTCCAGCACCACGATTATCGGTATCTTTTCATCTCTCTGCCCGACCTCTGCCATCTCTTCCTTGAGTACGATTGTGATTTTCTCTGAATGCTCATCTTCACACTGGATCGCTGTTATGTTGACTATTATCAGCAGTATGATAAGACACGCTGAGAAGATGAAACGGCAGGACCTATTTCTTGCAGGAGTGAATCTTCGCACCATTAAAGGTGATACCAATCATCATCTTAATTTAAGTTTACTGTTGCGTCATATCTATCAACTTGTGACAAGCCTCTTTGACATGTAGGGTCCCTCTCGCACATATCCGAGTTTCTGATAGTATTCTCTTGCGCCGATGCCACTTATCACTGCTATCTTCTCGTATCCTGCGCCGAGAGCCATCTCTTCGGCTGTCTCAAGCAGTCGCGCTCCATAACCGTGGTGCTGCCAGGAATCGTGGGAGGACTCTTTACCCACTGGTACAAGCCTCCCGTATACGTGAAGCTCTCTTACGAGCGCCGCGTGCTGGAGCTCGCTTCTATGTGGACTATAGGGAAAGCGGAGTCGTGCAAAGCCGATCAGTATCTCTCGTGTAGCATCTTCAAAGGAGATGAAGTGTTCTATTCCCCCGCACGCCGTGTAGGTGTGTATCTGGTCTGTGACATCCTCTGGGCGCACGCCCTGCAGGTACTTGTGGCCCGCCTCTCTGCATCTTATGCACTGGCAGCGTCCTCCTTGGTTGGCAAGCTTTCTTGCTGCAAGTTCTCGGATATGGCTCTTTTTGATGCCTGCGAGTATCTGATCGCGCGGTATATCGCGTTGCACTCGCTGGAGGCGCAGGTATGGTGGAAGGAGTGATTTTATCTCTGCAATCAACTCCACGCCCTCTTCGTCGTCAATAGGCGTGTATTCGCCGCGGCGCCAGAGCCGCTCAAGTTCTGTACCCTCGGTAACGAGTGTTGGATAGATCTTAAGATAATCTGGCTTGAAACTCGGATTCTTAAATAGTTCTCTGAACGTCTCCAGGTCGCTTTTGATCGTTGATCCTGGAAGCCCTGGCATCATGTGAAAGCCCACCTTAAGCGAGCTGTCCCTGAGACGAGCATTCGCCCGGACAGTATCTGCAACGGTGTGTCCACGATTGATCTTCAAAAGAATCTCGTCATCGATCGACTGCACGCCAAGCTCCACTCTCGTTGCACCAAGACGAAGGATAGCGTTGATCTGCTCCTCCATTGAGCAATCAGGTCTTGTTTCTACAGTAATACCGATATTTCTGATTTTAGCACTCTCATTGGCTTTTTGCACCTCTCCAAGAGTATACATTGGGCTGCAACGGCTCGTATTTCTTGTATCGTTCATAGCGGCAAGACACTCCTTCACAAACCACTCTTGGTACCATGGCTCGCGTGCCGTGAAGGTCCCACCCATTATGATAAGTTCTATCTTATCAACCGCATGCCCGATCGCCTGAAGCTGGCGTATCCTGGTTGCCACCTGTCTATACGGGTGATAACCCTCTGCAATCGCTCGAAGCGCTGCCGGCTCACGGCCCATGTAACTTTGTGGCGATCTGAAAACCGTGTCAGGACCGCCCGGGCACGGCACACACCTCCCATGCGGACAGGGCGCAGGAGACGTCATCACCGCCACCACAGCAACACCCGAGATGGTTCGAACAGGCTTCTTCTGCAAGAGATACAGCACCCTATCCCTTTCATCATCTCTGCAGATGGCAAGGATGTCAGCGTTTGAGGGGAGAATCTTAATCCCACACTCTTTCGCAATCCTCTTCTTTGCCACAAGAAGCTTCTTGTGAGATGTGATCTCACCGCTCAGTATCCCGGCGATCGCAGCCCGACAGGCAGTCTCAAATTCCATCAGAGGAAAACCATTTTCTCGCTCAAGAGAGATAAAAGCTTGGGGTATCGATGAGTAATAACGAAAGCCAGTTGTAGGAGTAAGTTATATCTTGGTGATCATTTTCATCCATGGATTATCACTACCAATCCAATTTTTTCTTCGTTTTATCCCTTCAACACCATGTATTATTTTTATAATATTTTTAACATAAATTTTTAATGTATTTACAAGAGATGTATGTAGAACTGAGACACACAACAGTAAACTATGTGTCAATGCTGCTTACAGCGGAAGTAGCACTCGATTACGAAGTAGTCGGCGCAGGCAAATTTGTCAGGGATTGTGACAGTACTCAAAAGTGTTAAGTAATTGGGCTTGCATCTCTCCTGCCTGAATGCGAAAGTGATACTGTTATGTTATGCTATGTTTGTCCTGTGAGGTTGTGTTTATGGAGTTAAAGGTTCTTGTGAGCGATCCAATTGCAGATGAAGGCATTGACATCCTCCGTCGGGAGTTTCTGGTGGATGTTGCAACGGAGTTGAGCCCTGACGAACTGAAGAGGAAGATACCAGGATATGATGCTCTCTTGGTCAGAAGCCAGACACAGGTGACAGGCGACGTCATCGAAGCTGGCAATAGGCTGAAGATCATTGGCAGAGCAGGCGTGGGTGTTGATAATATCGATGTTGCTGCTGCGACAAAGAGAGGAGTTATTGTTGTTAATGCACCAGAGGGCAACACCATCTCGGCTGCTGAGCACACGATTGCCATGATCTTGGCAATTTCACGTAAGATTCCTGACGCGCATAGAAGCCTGAGCAGTAGGAAATGGGAGCGTAAAAAGTTCATGGGTGTGGAACTTCGCGGTAAGACCCTCGGGATTGTTGGAATTGGGCGTGTTGGGGCAGAGGTTGCGAAGAGAGCGATAAGCTTTGAAATGGAACTCCTCGCCTACGACCCTTTCATCTCAAGTGAAAAGGCTGTAGAACTGGGCGTAAAACTCACAAATATCGATGAAATTATAAGTAAATCGGATTATATCACTATACACACCCCATTAACAAAAAATACAGAGAATCTGATAGATACTGAAAAATTTGAGAAGATGAAACCCTCTGTGTATATAGCCACCACTCAAAAGCCCGCTACTGGACCTTGAGAACGTTGTCGTCACACCACACCTCGGCGCATCCACTGAAGAAGCACAGGTGAAGGTGGCAGTGACCGTGGCAGAGCAGATCAAGAACGCACTCAATGGACGCCCTGTCAAGAATGCGATAAACATGCCCTACGTGCGCCACGAACTCATGAACACACTCGCACCCTACGTCCGTCTCGCAGAAACCCTCGGGAGAATCGGAGCACGACTCGTTAACGGCACGTACGGCTCAGTTGCGATCTCATACCACGGTGAGATTGCGGAAAAAGAGGTTGAGACTGTTACCATTGCTGCCATGAAAGGCCTGCTTGAGAACGTCTTTGGCTCCAGCGTGAACTACGTCAACGCACCAGTAGTTGCAAGAGAACGAGGAATAAAAATCACCGAAAGCAAATCAGAGACCGTGGAATACTATCCAAACGTGATAAGCCTAACAATCGAACACGATGGCACCACCCGAATGGTGAGCGGGACAGTTGTAGGAAGCGAAGATCGCATCGTCCAGATCGACGATTACCACGTAGACATCGCCCCAACCAAAAACATGATCCTCGCAATCCACGAAGACCGACCAAACATCATAGGACCGTGCTGCATGGTGCTTGGAAGACACAACATCAACATCGCAGCCATGCAAGTCGGAAGAATCAGACAGGGCAGCGACGCCCTAATGATACTGAACATCGACACCCCAATAACAGACAAAATACTGGAAGAGATACAATCCGTAAGCGGGATTAAAACCGCGCAACAGATAACACTATAACACGTCCTGCTGTTCAAATCCAGTAGCCTATTCTGGCACTATCTAAAAATCCAGTGATATCCGAACTTTCCACCCGCCATCCCCCCAACTCCTCTTCTCTGTGTGTAATGAATGTCCATAGTCAGAGAATCCACGATAGGTCTGCACGTTTTCTCAAAAGTCCCCCAGCAAATCCGCGAAGATTGCTTGTGCATAAGTCCCGTCCGCGCCACCATCGGAATGAATTCGGGGGCATCAGGACGGTGCATGAGAATTTTATCGACCTTTCTTGACTTTGGCTTGGATAGACATAAGGGGCACGAACTAGCAACAATGTTTTGTTATAAATTAGAGATTTATTTTTCACAAACTTCAGCTTTTATTAAAGGTAAACCTATTCTACTTAAATAGAATGCAAACCTTTGTGATAAACATTCTCTAAACAGTTCATTAATTGAACCTATATAATGTCTTTTTATTTCTTTGTACAGTATATCTCTTTGTATGCTGTAATAATGCTTAAAGTCTATAACCAAATCAGGGATTTGTAAATCAGATTGTTTATCCAAAAAATAGTACCTCGAATTCTGATTTGTCTTAACCAAGTTCCATCTATTACTATTTAATTTTTCCATAGTGAGATCCAACTCCTCAAGATGCGTACCCAACCTCACTTTTTCTGCAGGGTAGGCAGGGCAGATTAAAATAGAATGTAAGAACTTATCTTGATTTATTTTTTCTTTTGTTTCATATTGAATGTTTTCATTTTCTTTATGGTTATTAAAATCCCATTCTAAATCGCAATCTTGCGTTAGAACTATAAGATAAGGAATATTTCTTTCTTGTATCTTTATTTTGTTATCTTCGATGAAAACTCTATCTTGATATTTAAAATCTCGTAAAATATCTCCCTGATATATCCTATCTCCATTATGCTTAATGTAAATAGAATCAATCTTTGATTTCATACTCAATGATTGTTACTTTCATATTTGATTTATTATATTTATCAGTTGAAATAACAAAATCCTTTACATCTTCTTTTATAGGTTTTTTCTTAGATATTTCGCTTTCGACATCAAAATATTCTGGAGAAGCTTCCTTAAAATATTTACTAATCATTATTAACAACTCCCATTATTTCACGTAAGCCATCTTGAATACTCTTCTCAAACCATTCATGTATTATTTTATTAAATTCTTTTGCTTTGCCAAATATTTTTGATATATCTATCTCTTCATTTGTTGAGCAATCATAATCTAAAATAAATTCTTTTCTTGAAATTGGATTTGGATATTCGCTATTAAATAAACCAAACTGAAACTTTAAGTTATATTCCTCTTCTTTAAGCTCAAGATAATGCATTGATCTTAAAAGATTATTTTCTCCTGATATAAATTCTCTTTGCACCGAAAATAAACTTGGATCTATTAAACCATTCCAATCAATAGGATCCCCAGATCCAATTTTTATTTGATTTATATACCTTAAACCAACTCTATTGGTAATTCTTACTGGATACAAATCCACAAGAGTTTCAAAAATTAATTTCACATCTCGAAATAAATCATCAAAATGTTCGTATTTTAGATATTCAACAAAAACAAAATCTGAATCGACAAATACTCTTTTTGTCTTTTCTTTATTGGAAAATTCCCATGATACTTTTTTCTCAGTTTCAACACAACTATCGGATATTTATCACTAATTTTTTCTTGGAATTTACTTGGAGGTTTTTGTTTTACTTGGAGGTTTTTGTTCAGTAAGTTCTAAAATTTTGGGAAAATCGACTCTAAAAAGGACGTTTGTAAGAAAATGTGATTTATAAACTCTTTTTACAGATTTTTGTTCTGCCATAATATTCTCTGAATTCTATACTTTACTCCAAGTTTATTATTTACTTAAATGTAATTAGTAAGCAGGTCTATTTTAATTTATCTATTCGTAGCTGCATATCACATTACTCTAACATCCAATCGATTTATCAACATGGTCTTTTAAGAGGTTCGTGCCCCTATTTTAGATTCACAAACGGTTACACTGGTTCCAGAATTTCTAACGATGCACATGCCCCTATCGCGAACAGTTGACCATACCCCGTACTTAATAGGGACAGGGCTTGTTAGCGTTTTTGGCGTATAAGGGTTTCGTTTTTATTTTGTCTTGTGCAGAGATATATTTTTCAACTATGCTGCTTACAATGTATGCCAGCAGCTTCGTTGTGATTGAGACTCTTCCTTTTATCTTACTTGTGTCTTCTTTTCTTCTATGAATCCCGATGACAGGAGTGCTGCGCCGACAGCCCCGATGAACTGCGAATTGGGTGGTACGTGGACATCTACGCGGAGTAGTTCTTCCATCGCTTTCGGGAGACCTTCTATCAGGGATGACCCGCCGACCATCAGTACTGGTTCTTTGACCTCTACTTCCTGGAGTTGTTGTTCAAATACTTGCTCTGAGACGCTGTGGCATGCTGCGGCTGCAACATCTTCTGGTTGTGCACCTGTCGATAGCGAGTTCACGAGTGACTGTATCCCGAAGACTATGCAGTAGCTGTTCATTGCGATCTTTCTGGCGTCACCTTTGACTGCGAGTGCTCCAAGTTCAGTGATCTCAACGCCGAGTCTTCGTGCGGTTAGTTCGAGGAATCTGCCAGATGCGCCTGCGCAGATTCCGCCGAGTGTGAACATTCCGGGTATTCCGTTGTGAACCGAGATCGCTTTGTTGTCCATGCCGCCTATATCGATCACTGTTGCGTCTCCCTTCTGTTTATCGGCGAGGAAGACCGCGCCCTTGCTGTTGACGGTTACTTCTTCTTGGACAAGGTCTGCTTTGAATCGGTCGCCTGCAAGGAATCGACCATAGCCTGTGGTGCCTACCTTTGTGGTTGGAACCCAACCAGTGCCTATGATCTCATTATCCCTCATTACCACGCACTTTGTGGTCGTTGAGCCTGAGTCGATGCCTGCTGTGAGTCCGGTCTGACGCTCTCGCACAAGCAGGCTTTTTCTGAGAGCCATCGTTGTGAGGGCTTCCATGCGCGTGAGCAGTGTTGTGGCGGTTGTTCGCTCGGTGAAGGAATAACTTATCACTGGAAGCCCTGTCGTCTCATAAATGTACCTGCGAAGTTCGCTTCTGACAAGGGCTGCTTCGGCACACCTGAAGCACGTGCCTATGAATACAGCATCCACGTCAAACATTCCGTCCACAACAGCTTTTGCTCGTGCCATCATCAACTTGAGATCGGGGCTTGCAACCCTGAGTCCAAAGTCGTCTTCGATCCTACGAATGTCACCAGCGTCAACGTCTGGAAAGACCATCTCTGCACCAACAGTCCGGGCTGCTTCATCGATCTCTTGCTGGATTCCACTGTACTCTGAGCCACAGGACAATTGTGCAATTCTAACAATTTCGCTCATTTTTCATTCCCCAACGATTTTAAGAATTCAGCAACCCTCACCACAAAATCTCTGGCATTATCCTCGGTTGAAGGATATTTCACTTCGAGCAAAGGTATCTTCTTTGCGCGGATGAGGAAGTTCACAAGCTCGTTTGTTCGTGCACAGCCCATACACCCGAATGTTGGATCAGGGTCGTGGACGACAATTGCAGCCTCAGCCTCTTCGATCAGAGGGCCGAGTAGTGCCATCCTCCCGCGAACGCCAGACGGAACTTCAACAGCGGCATATCTCAAGCCAATCTTCGGATCTTCAGGCGTGATATTAAGCGGCGGCGAATCAAGCCCGGGGGCGCTGATCTTCTCCCTAACCTCTTGCTGGACAGAGAGCGGCTCATGCCCGAACCTGTCAACAAGATCCGCGAGTATTAAGCTGTTTGCAGGATAAACCAAGACTTTAACCATCATCAACCCTCACAGAATCATATTATTCACATCTTCATATCTTTAAGAGTATCCTCAATTATCTCCTTAAACCTATCTACGCCAAGCGCTCCAACCTCTTCACGCCTCACGCCCAGAGCACCCATATCATACTCCGAAAGTGCCTTTGCAATCAAAGGAAGCCTTTCAGCCTCCAACTCGATCTGATGAAACCCCGGGCGTGCGCCACCGCGAGTAGCTCTGCACCTTCGAGGGTCGCCTGGTAAGAAACCCCGTTCCTTCACAAAAATCCCGTATGGATCAAGACTCCGAACCTCTCGCACAACCTGTTCAACATCGCCCTTCTTACCAGAGACCTCAGCCCCAAAACACGTCTCTTTAACGATCAAATCCTTCTTCAACGAATATATC
>NJEL02000007.1 GCA_002254825.2 Methanosarcinales archaeon ex4572_44
GTCTCTTTATTTTTAATCTGACATGGTGGTGTCTGGTGTCTGGGTAAGTTTATTGTGGGTGGGATGCATTTTATGGGGGTGTGTTGATTGAAGTTTTGTTCAGTGCTCTTTGGCTTATGGTTCCTGCTTATGTTGCAAATCCGATGGCTGTGGTTTTTGGTGGGGGGAAGCCGATTGATCTTGGCAAGAATTTTTTTGATGGGAGGCGTGTTCTTGGGGATGGCAAGACGTACAGGGGTCTTGTGGGTGGTATCGTCTGCGGGGTGTTCATCGGGTTTGTGCAGATGAATACTCCTCTCGGACATTATTTAGGGGTGCATACGCTCTCTGTTGTGTGTGCGCTCTCGATAGGTGCACTTCTCGGCGATCTGGTTGAAAGTTTTCTCAAACGAAGACTTGGACTTCGGAGGGGAGCGAAGTTTCCTGTTGCAGATCAGCTCGATTTTGTTGTCGGTGCGTGCGCCCTCACGTATCTTTTGGAGCCTCTTTGGTTCACTGCGAACTTCACCCCGTTGAAGTTGATCGTGGTGTTTGTTGCGACCCCTCTTCTTCATAGACTAACTAATATCGTTGGGTATCGTATTAAACTGAAGAAGGAACCCTGGTGAATAAAAATTTTCCGTAATGGTCTTTATTGGCATAAAAGTGGGGTTTCAGAATGCTTCGCGCTTCAAATCTTTGATCATAGGGGTCAGCTCGAAACCGCCAGGTGTGGCGTTAATCCTGATCCCTGAGAACTCATCCACTCCACAGATCACATCCTGTTCAGGATGAGTGCCTGGTGTGATCTCACACCGCACAACCACCTTGCTGCCAGCTGACAATACAAACTTGAGACGCTTCGAACCTGGGTGGTTTCGTGGAAGTACGATGAGTGGCGAACCGACCTCTCGGATGTTGAAGAGAACACATCTCAGAGCCTGCCGAATCACAGAACCAACCCCAAAACCAGATGCCACCAAAAGGTCGTCTGGCTCTAAAAAGAGTGCAAATTCCTCGCTATCGGTGTCAATAAATAAAGGAGACCTCTCTGCCACCTTAATAATACCTATAGTACCTTTTTTACCTGTAAGATAGACTATTTCATCCCTGCGAAGAGGTATCATTCATCGAGCCAATTTCATTTGATTACAACGTTTTTTGAACGACAGGAAGGACAGATAACATTCTTACCGATACCCTGAAAACTGTTCCCACAGTCATTGCACTTGTACCTCTTTACACCCAACTGTGCAGCAACCTCTTCAGGGTCGTAGTCAGCATTTCCATCGGCAACACACATCCACTTTCACCGCATACTAATACTTGAAACCCATGGTATAAATAGCTATATCTTACAAGGGGGTTTTCAAATCTGGTTTGCTGTGAGTTCTTTTATCAGGGTCTGTGTTGCTTTTCTAATGGCTTGATCCGATGTGTGTTTTGGTTTCCAGCCGAGTTCTTTGATCTTATCGATTGCGAGCAGGAATCGTGGCACATCACCAGTCCAACCACGCTCTCCACCCGTGTAACGGAAGGCTACATCTTCGAGCCCGAGTTCTTCTGTGACGATCTCAGCGATGGTTGTGACCTGTGTACTGTCCTCTGCTCCAAGATTATATATATTCACACTCTTTTCCGAGCGAGCGATTGCGTGTAGCATGGCGTTCACGCACTCTTCCACGAGCAGATAGGACTTGTTCTGTTTCCCATTTCCAAGTATTTCGAGCTCTTCAGGGTTTTCTTTGAGTTTCTGGATAAAATCGTAGATTATACCGTGAGTACTCCTGCTGCCAATGATGTTTGCAAACCTGAAGATCCATGCCTGCATCTCAAAGCTTCCACAGTAAGAGCTTATCAGTGCTTCTGCTCCAAGTTTTGATGCTCCATAGAGGGATATTGGGATCAGCGGGCCATAGTCCTCGGGCGTTGGTATCACCGTGGCTTCGCCATAGACCGTGGACGTGGATGTGAACGCAATCCGTTTAATGCCCTGTTTTCTCATCGCTTCAAGCACGTTGAACGTCGCAATGATGCCTTGCTCGAGATCCACGCGCGTATCGGCTGTACTCTTTCGGATATCAGGATTGGCTGCAAGATGGAAGACGAAGTCATGGTCATTGATCGATTTTTCCAGCAACTCTTTATTCAAGAGATCGCCTTCCAGTAGTTCAAAGTCGGGGCTCTCCTGTTGGTGCGAGATAAAGTCATGTTTGCCAGAGATGAAATTGTCATATACCGTGACACTGCACCGAGCCGCAAGCAAGCTGTCTACCAGATGGCTGCCGATGAACCCTGCACCACCTGTAACAAAACACTTCATCACCGCTCTTCTTCATCACTAACACCTATATCATTTTCTCCCCAGATGTGACAGAGCCCGAGGCTATTTCTATCGCAACGTTTTTCTGGGTGCATACTTATCTTTAATCTGGTGATTGTAGTCCAGCAGTACCAGCTGAAGCGTGGCGTCTCGAAAGATATTGAACGTGTGAAGAGGGTATTTGTCGAATGTTTTGACGGCGTTGAACCTAAATGCATCGATGGACGGTACACAGCAAGCTTCGAAGCGTTGGAATCGATTAATTTCTGGTTTGAAGACGGAAAATTGTGTGTAGACACTATAACTCGTCCCAACCCATGTGATGACGAAATATTGGAGACCAACAGGCGTTTCAGGAAATTCCTGGAACAAGCCACAGGTTACACCGCTAAAGAACGCGTCAAAAAATCCAAAAAAAGCGTTTCAAAGTAAAATACCTGGCGAAAATCCCACAGGCCCAATGATAATATGCTCCCCAAAACTATAGCAGACCTTCCCCTGCCACTACGCATCTGCGCAGCCACAGACGGCTCCATCACATATCTCTTAGAGGCGATGTTCAAAGGAAACGTTGACGTACACACAATCGCACAAAAAGTCATCAAAGCGGACAACGAAGCCGCAAGCCTCCTGAAGATCAAAAGGGAAGAACCAATCAACCATCGAGAAGTCACACTCGCAATCAACGACAAAATCTACGTCTTCGCAAAATCACTCTCACCAATCAATCGAATGCCACCCGAAATGAGAGAACAACTGATGCAAGCCGACATACCAATCGGAAAAATCCTGCGCACAAACAAACTCGAAACACGCCGAGACATCCTCCAAATCGAACGAACCAAAAAAACACCACACTTCGCCTGCGAATCACTGACAAGAAAATACGTAATCATACACAACAACAAAATCCTAATGTGGATCAACGAAATATTCCCAATCGACACCCGATGGCAGACAGACTAACAACCACAAACAGCTCAGGATTTTTAGAATCAATAAAGAAAAAGGATTGAAACCAGTTTTAACTGGTTTCATTGGCTTATGAAGTCGCTTGGTTTGGGGAGTTGGGCTTTTAGTCCTTTGCGTTCTCTTATGCCTTTTACGACTTCGTTCAGCATGCTTGTGGGTAATGGTTCGAATCCTGCGAATTCTGTGCTCCACATTGCTCGTCCTTCGGTTGCTGAGCGGATGTCTCCTGCGAATCCGAAGAGTTCTGCAACAGGTGCTTTGGATTCGAGTATGATTGTGTCTCCTTCGGTTTCCATGTTGAGGATCATTCCGCGGCGTCCTTGCATTTCTCTTGTTGCGCCGCCCATTTGGTCTTGTGGTACTTGGATGAATACTTTTTGGTATGGTTCGAGGAGTGTTGGTTCTGCTGATAGCATTGCTGCTTGTATTGCTTGTCTTGCTGCTGGTATTACTTGGGCTGGTCCTCGGTGGACTGCGTCTTCGTGTAGTTTGACGTCAACGAGTCTTACTTTCACTCCTTGTGAGGGTTCTCTTGAGAGTGGCCCTTCTTTCATTACTTCTTCAAAGCCTTCGAGTATGAGTTCCATTGTTTCTCGCAGGTATTGGATGCCTTTTGTTGCGTCTATGAAGATGTTTGATTCGTAGATGTGTGTTACGCCTTTTGATTCGTCTTTGTTCATGCCTGCGTCGATGAATTTGTTTCTGCGTTCGATTTCTGGCATTTTCATTGAGACGTCTCCTGTTTTTATGAGTTCGACAACTCCTGCGTTGAGTGGTTCTACTTCTATGTAAAATCTGTTGTGTCGGTTTGGTGATTTGCCTTCTACAGGTCCTGCTTTTCTCTGGATTGTTTCTCTGTAGACGACGAGTGGTTTTGATGTTGTGATCTCGACGTGTTTGTCGCGCTCGATTCTGTGTGCTATGACTTCGAGATGGAGTTCTCCCATTCCTGCTAAGAGGTGTTCGCCTGTTTCTTCGTTGATGCTGACTTTGAGTGTGGGGTCTTCTTTTGCAACTTGCCTTAGGACTTCTACGAGTTTTGGCAGGTCTTTCATGTGTTTTGCTTCGACTGATACTGTGACGACTGGTTCGCTTCCATGTTTTATGTCTTCGAATTGTATCATGTCTCTAAGTGTGGTTGCTGTTGTGCCGACGATTGCGTCTTTTAGTCCTGAGACTGCTACGATGTTTCCTGCTGGGATTTTATCGACTTCTACTCGTTCGGGGCCCATGTATATGCCTACTTGTTGTATGCGGTTTTTTGCGGCTGTGCCTGAGATGTAGAGTTCTTGGCCACGCTGTAGTGTTCCGCTGAAGAGCCTGCCTGCTGCGATCTCTCCTGCGTGTGGGTCGATCAGGATCTTTGTTACCATCAGTGCGACTTCGCCCGTTGGGTCAACTTCTCTCATTGATCTTCCTATCTCGCTCTCGGCTTCTCCGTGCCAGATGACTTTGATTCGTTCTCCTTGTGCTTCCAGTGGGTTTGGGAGAAATCGTGTTACCATGTCGTTTACGACTTCGTGGAGTGGGCATTTCTCTGCAAGGCTTTTCATGTCTTCATTCTTGCAGTACTCGTATACTTCATTGAATCCGATCTTGGTCTTCTGCATGAATGGCACGCTTATCGCCCAGTTGTAGAGTGCTGAGCCAAATGCTACCGTGCCATTGGCTGCATCCATGCGCCACTCGTCGTACCTGTCTGGTCGCATGCCTTTGATGAGTTTGTTGACGTTGTCTATGACTTTTCCGAGGCGAATCTGCATCTCCTGGGAATCGACCTTGAGCTCGTTTATGAGCCTGTCAACCTTGTTCACGAATAGTAGGGGTTTTACGTTCTCGCGGAGTGCCTGTCTGAGCACGGTCTCGGTCTGTGGCATGGTTCCTTCGACTGCGTCAACGACGACGAGTGCACCGTCGACTGCTCTCATGGCGCGTGTAACGTCTCCGCCAAAGTCAACGTGCCCTGGCGTGTCTATCAGGTTAATTAAGTATTCTTCTCCCTCCAACGTATGCACCATGGATACATTCGCCGCGTTTATCGTTATACCTCGCTCTTGTTCCTCTTCGTCGTAATCCATGAATAGCTGGGTTCCTGCAAGCTCCTGTGAGATCATGCCTGCACCGCCCAGTAGGTTGTCTGTCAGTGTTGTTTTGCCGTGGTCTATGTGAGCCACGATTCCTATGTTCCTGATATATTCTGGTTTGTCCATCAGTGTCTTGACGCGTTCAACCATTTGTTTTCTTCGTCCCATATCAAAATCACCATCAAAAATTTAGTAAAATCAATTAAAATTCATCTGTTTCTCAGAAGATCCATCATCTTGCTGCCCTGGCAACACGTTCAACGCCTTCCTTTTTACCGATGGAATAGGACTTTACATCATAACGTGCAGCAGCAATGATCTCGTCTGCAAGGGCATCAACTATGGAGCGCTTTGACTTAAAAGCACGATTGTAAGCACCTTCAGCAATAAACCCGAGCGCTGTATCTACACGCCTCTGGGGTGCAGGGTCAACAGATCGTGGGACAGATATCCCACCATATTTGAGACGCACAACCCCTTCTCTTGGAGCAGCGTTGACAACAGCATCCACCAGGACCTGAACAGGATTCTCCTTCATCTTGTTGTGGATAACTTCTAAAGACTCTTCCACGATCCTGTAAGCAAGCATCTTCTTTCCATTGTTCTCTTCGCACCGCATTACGCGGTTGATCAGCCGTTCCACGATAGAGAGATTTGATTTGTTGAATTGTTGGCGCGCATGCCTCCCGCTAGAGTGCAGGACTGCCACGGGTTTTGTATTCATATATTTTGCCATTCCCATGTCTTTGACTTCGACTTCAGAAACGTCCCATTTTCCAAAAAGTTTCATGCGAGATCACCTCACTGGCTTCTCTCTCCTGCCACGCACCATCTCTTCGAGTGGCACATTGTTCACAGCCACCACTTTGAAGCGGACCCCAGGGATGTCACCCATCGCACCGCCCATCCTGCCACCGATCCGCTCAACAAGAACTTCATCGTGCTCATCGATAAAATTGATGGCGCCATCGCCTGGACAGAACGCTGAAACCTGCCGTCCATTCTTGATCAACTGTAATCTTACACACTTGCGTATGGCGGAGTTCGGTTGCTTCGCTTCAACACCGACTTTTTCAAGAGCAATACCACGTGCCTGTGGCGAACCCCCGAGAGGATCAACCTTCACGTCCAGTCCTCGAGCACGTCTGGCGTGATGGATATCACTCCACCTGAACCTCTTACGATCACCTTTTAGCTTGCGAGCTGCATATCTTCCTTTTCCCATAATGTATCTTCCTTCCAATCAATTCTCAATCAAATTTTTATTATAGATAAATTATACCATATAATGTATTCTATCTGTAGCCTGCTACATTACTACTCCCATAATATAAAGATTTACCACCCACACATTGCCTCGCCATGCCACTCACACCTGCATCCTTTCAAGCAACATCTTCACCTTTTCTCGTAGGGCATCATCCACCCGCACGAGCACACCCCCGATGCCTGGCTGGCCATACATGACGATCGAAGTTGCGGGCGAGAGCAGTACTGCTGGGAGCACTGCGAGATCTTCTTCACCATCCACCACTATCACTGCTGGCTTCTTCTCCAAAAGAGCGTTTTTCAAGGCGTTAATCAGTTCTTCTGTTATGGTTGCTGGTGGATTTTGTACAGACGCCACGCGGTGGTCTTCTTGAAAGTCTATGGGTGGTATGCTCCTGGTTCTCTCTGTTTTTCCATCGATTACTGCAAGGTTGATCGTTACGCCAGTATCAAGCAAGTTTCTGGTTATGACATCCCCAACCGTTATGATCTTCTCTGCAGGTTTTATGAGTTCTCGGTGTATCTCTTCCCTTATCGTGTTTTGTGGATAGAGCTTTCCAAGTGGCTTCTTTAGTTCGCTCCGCAGGTTGTGCGGTAGGCGATAGGCTATGACGGGTTGCGTCTCTCTCATCGCACCTTCAACGCATACTTGCCTGCCAGTTTCAGTCCCATCGTTCGAGCGATCTGCGAATGTTTCGGGTCGATTATAATCACATACCCGCTCCAGTCAGTGCTGAAGCTTGTTGAGCCGCAGATGGCACAACTCTGTCCGCTCACAACACGATGGCATACTCTGCAGACCTTCTCGACCATACTTACGCTGCCTCTGTTATCTTCTTCTCTTTTGCTTTCCGCTCTTCCTCTATCCACTCAAGTTTTCCAAGCGCAGGTTGTCGCATGGTTAGCCCGATCTTGCTATCTCTCGGCTCTCGTTCATTCAAGCTCACAGCAACGATTCGAGCGCGAAGCCTATCACCCACGTTTATGGAGCGTCCACTCTCTTTTGTCACCAATCTGGAATTCTTCCCATCATAAGAGATATATTCATCAGTTATCTGGCTTATATGCAGGAGACCATCCATAGGGCCTATCCCGACGAAGGCTCCAAACTCCACAACCTCGACCACTGAACCCTCAATGACCTCCTGCATCGTTGGCGTGAAGACCACTGCATTGAACGTTGTGTCATAGTACACAGCCCCATCACCAGCGAGTATGTGGCCCTCGCCAACCCCGACCACATCGAGGACTGCGACGATGGCTCCAAGTTTCTTGCTTATCCTGCCTTCGAGTTTCTCACGAAGTGCGAGCTTCACCGAGTCTTTTACAGGCTCGCCCAACTTTTCAGGGTCTATTCGCACAGTGTCGGCAAGTCTCATCCTGTTGTACATCTATCACACATCCAAAACAGTATTAAACACTCAATCTACGCCTGCTTCTCAGGTATACCACAGTAACACCACTCCCAGATAACCTTTTCCTCAACATCGCATCATTCGTGCAGACAGAAAACCCCTCGTGAACCGCAAGCCTCAAGATCTCATCATCCGCAGAACCACCACCACTATTAACACCACCTACCACCCTGCACCGCTCTGCAAGTGATAAACCCACCCTTGCAGCAATCCTGTCATTCCCCTTCGCACTATCCGCGAGTGACAAAAGTTCCGCGACCACCACTCTTGGAACGAGACACTCATCGTATCCAAGAGAAGCCAGCTCCTCGAATATGTCCACGCCAAACTGGTGAGGCACCATAAGAACATTGGTATCGATAATAACCTTCATCTAAGTTTCATCATACTCCGTTATAATCCCAGAACCGATCAGCCTCCAACGTGCACCGACCCGCCTGCTTATGGCAACACGGGTGCCATTAGAAGCACAGACTGGACGCTTGAGCGTAACCTCAGCAATATTCTCCTTTGTTCTCACCACCACACCCACCGTGGTCGCAGTCCCAATGTTCAACATGAGTGGTTCATTAGATCGCAGATCTTCAACATCAATACTCTCACTCATACCCACCACCTGTGTTAAGAGACGCGTCTCCACCGTAAATCTATCTATAGTCGGCGATATATGATCTGGATGCCCAGCAACCTGACCCACCAGACTATCACTCTTTGTGATAGACGGATCAAGCCTCGTGCCAGCGCCGATCAAACCACCAGGTGCAGCCTCATCCACATTCTCGCCACCAGCAAGGAGTTGTGTGATAACAGTACGTATCGGAGACCACCGAACAGAACCGCCAACCTCAACCCGAAGGCCCGGACGTATCTCTATCTCATCACCCAAGTGAAGCTTTCCACGACTCAGCGTACCACCGATCACACCACCAACAATATTCTCAATGGGAGTTCCTGGCCTGTTGACATCAAAAGAACGTGCAATCAACATCAAAGGAGGTGCATCCAGATCCCGTTCAGGAGTTGGAATTCTCTCTTCAATAGCCTGAATCAACAGATCAAGATTTGCATTATGCTGAGCAGAGATAGGAATTATAGGAGCACCCTCAGCAACAGTACCCTTAACAAACTCCTTTATCTCTTCATAATTCCTGACAACATCCTCCCGAGAGACGATATCGATCTTATTCTGAACAACCACAACATTCTCAATCCCAACGATGTCCAGCGCCATAAGGTGCTCCTTTGTCTGTGGTTGTGGACACGGCTCATTAGCTGCAATCACAAGCACTGCTCCGTCCATGATCGCAGCACCAGAGAGCATCGTAGCCATAAGGGTCTCATGACCAGGGGAGTCGACAAAAGAGACAGTCCTTAGATACTCTGTAGACGAACCATCAATTTCACAAGTCTCCTTCACAGTGTAACACCCCGGCGCATCACAACTCGCACACCTCCGAAACGTCACATCAGCATACCCAAGCCGAATAGATATACCACGCTTCAACTCCTCACTGTGCCGATCAGTCCAAACACCTGCAAGAGCTTTAACGAGAGTGGTCTTCCCATGATCAACATGCCCAACAATACCAATATTAATATCAGGTCGACTCATAAATCCTCCAAAATAACGAAAGTAAATGTGATACAAGGGCACTATACTAACAGCCTTCATATATATTATATTCGATGCTATCACACCAGAATATATTTCGTTTTTCGGCGACTTATCCATTGTTAAATTTTTATTTTTTGGAATTTTTCACCTTTGGGGCATGTCCCCTCAATAAAAACAACACTGACTCCTTTTTCTCCGAGTTTTTCGTTTATGATTCTTGTGTATGCTTTTTGGTCTGTGTTCTCTGCTTCTACGAGTGTTACGTTTTTCACCATGCTTGAGATAACACGTCTCAGGTCGACGGTGGGCTGGCCTCCTGTCATGGCTGCGACGTGGTTCTGGATTACGAATACCAGCACGTCCTCGTTGTTTTCGAGTGCGTCGATTATTGCTTGCAACCCTGAGTGTGCAAGTCCAAAGTCTCCGATCACTGCAATCCCTTTTCCGTTGAATCCGATTGCTATGCCGATGGCAGATCCGAGTGAGACTGCTACGTCGACAGTCCCGTGTGGTGCCATCAGGATAGAACAACCGACATCACCTGCTACTGGCAGATCAAAAGCATCCAGTGCTTCATAAAAAGGTGTGAAAGGACACCTCTTGCAGGGATGGATTTTATACCCTCTCTCGTCGATCCTCTCTGGTCGAGTGGTGAGAGGGGTGGCTTTGACCTGATCCTCGTTTATCTTCTCAAGTGCATGGGTGATATGCTCAACTTCTATCCGTCCGTGTGGAAGGTGTCCTGTCCGTTTTCCAAGCACTCCACTGATAGAGTCTTCTATGAACGGCTCTGTCTCTTCCACAACAAGCACCCGTTCGTGTCGGTCTATGAATTCCTCTAAGAGTCTTGTTGGTAGTGGATGCACCACACCAAGAGCAAGGTGCGATGCGCCGTCATTCTTGGCAAGCTCGTTGACAAGATTGGATGGGTATCCTGAAGAGATCACACCAACCCGGGTATTCAGTATCTCCACGCAGTTCATCGATGTTTTCTCTGAATACTCTCTCATCAGCCTGTATGCAGTATTATGGAACAAGTGGTGTTTACCTGCAAAGGTGTAAAGCCACGTCTCACGATCAAACACCTGACTTTTTCGCTTTTCCATCATTTTTCTTTCGATCCTCTCATCCATTCTCTCATCCATTTGAACGAGTCTGGCAGTTAATCGCACAATCACTGGCGTACGAACCTTTTCTGAGAGATCATATCCTTCTACGATAGCATCATAAATTTGTTGTGGTGTGGAGGGATCAAATACGGGGACCTCTGCCAATAGGCCATAGTAGCGTGAATCCTGCTCATTCTGCGATTTTTTAGCACCTGGATCATCACCAGCAAGTATAACGATCCCAGATCCAACGGTATGAGTAGCAGATGTTATAAGTGGGTCGGCGAGGATGTTCATACCAACATGTTTAGTTACCACAAGACCCCGCTTCCCTGCAGAAGACGCACCGATACACGATTCAAAAGCGACCTTCTCATTCACACACCACCTCACACATATCCTACTGTGAAACAGATCCTCCATGATCTCGGTGATCGGATAGCCAGGAACTCCAGTGACACGCCCCACGCGACTATCACTAACCGCCCACCTGATCGCATCTCTCCCACCCATAATCGTCAAACCAATTCCATTAAAGGTAATATGGATATATATTTATTACTGTAAAACCAGTGTCTTTAAGGGTTTAGATAGTTTTTTCTTTTTGGACTGTTTTAAAGGGGTTTTTGGTTGGACAGTTCATTTCGCCCAACTCCGCGACACAACAACACGAAGACACTCTCTTTAGAGATACATTAATATTGTCTCGGTCTGTAGTCAGGTACGATTCCTATGTCGTTTCACCCATATCCAAAATCGATCCTCTTCGAGGTCACATATCGCTGTAATCTCAAATGCATCCACTGCTATGAACCCGAGAGTGGAGAGGAGATGTCAACCGATGAGGTTCTGGATCTGATCGACCAGGCGGCAGACCTCAGGGTTCCACACATCTCATTTGGTGGTGGAGAGCCACTTCTGCGAAAGGATATCTTCACACTGATCAAGTATGCTGGTGATCGGGGGATCGCTGTTGAACTTCTCTCGAATGGGACGCTGATCGATGAAGCTGTTGTCGAGAAGCTTGTGGACTGTGGTCTTCGCGCGGTATCAGTAAGCCTTGACTCTCCCAACGCAGAGGTGCATAATGCCATTCGTAGAAGTGATTGTTTTGACGCTGTGATAGATGCAATCAAGGCAATGGTTAGGCAGGGTATTCGGGTGGAGGTGAACAGTGCATTCACAAAGTTGAACCTTCGAGAGTTTCCAGGGGTTGTCAAGTTATCGAAGGAGCTTGGCGCATCGGTCGTTCGGGCTGTGCGGCTCGTATCGCTTGGACGAGCAGAAGAGAACGATGAGCTTGTGAGCCCGGAGAGTGAGGATTATCACTGGTTCTCAGACATGCTCTACGATGTCTCAAAGGAGTACAGTGATGATCACTTCATTGTCACAGGCGATGATGCCTTCCTGCCCTTCCTCTATATTCGTAATAAGAAGCAGCGGATGCCATGGTTGCCTGGCAAGTTCATGGGCTGCATCGCCGGGAGAGTCATCGTCTCAATCGACCCCATTGGCGATGTCTATCCCTGCGGATACCTAAAATACCCGAGGTTTCGTGCAGGAAACATCAGAGAAGAGACGCTTAAGGAGATCTGGACTCGTGAGGACTCCTTCAAAGAGCTTCGAAATCTCACACTTCCAACTGGCAAGTGCAGCGGTTGTGAACACCTCGAATTCTGTCGTGGTGGATGCAGGGGCGCAGCCTATATCAAAACAGGCAGTTTGACAGCGCCAGATCCCTACTGCTGGATACAATAAAACTGCAAATAGCAATTATACCCAGGTATGATATGTTTAACAATGGAAAAAACACCATCCGAAGAGGGGTACAACCGCTCGGAAAACTCCTGTCACAGACCAACCCGAACCTGATAACACTCACAGGACTCGTCCTTGCCATCACAGCAGGAATACTCCTCGCAGCAAAATACCTCGCCTTAGGCGGCATATTCATCCTGCTATCAGGATTCTTCGACGTACTCGACGGATCCGTTGCACGCGAAGCAAACCGAATCACAGCCTACGGCGGCTTCATCGACTCGGTGAGCGACCGATACGCCGACGCTGCAATACTCATAGGCGCCATGTGCAGCGGACAGATAGCAATGCCCTACCCAGCATCCATACCGTGGTTCTGGGGCGCAGTGGCACTCATCGGCTCGTACATGGTCAGCTATACACGTGCAAAGGCAGAAGCAGCCGGCACGAGCGCGACAATAGGGATAGCAGAGCGCTCCGAGCGCCTGATAATAATAGCAGCAGGTGCCATAATAGGATACCTCAACATCGCAGTATTCGTAGTTGCAATCCTGACCCATATAACAACGATCCAGCGAATTTACCACGTAAAAACTACATTAAAGAGAAAATAATCTTTATGAAGTGTCCGTTTGGATAGCTTCTCCGTTGGCTGAACATGTGGAGACCGTAGGTTTT
>NJEL02000065.1 GCA_002254825.2 Methanosarcinales archaeon ex4572_44
TACGCTGCTCTCGTTGGGTTTAAAGTAAACTTCACCCTGTGCTGACGCCGCAATCCCCATTGCAAATACCGATAACAGCACGCTCGTTACCAACAGATATATTGATCGATTAGAAATCATATTTTTCATCCCATTTAACATAATTTATAACACATGAAAAAGTTTGTAACACCACGACCGCCACACATCCATGGCTTTCTTACTTTCTTATTATGTTATGTCTACATAAGTTTTACGATTTTTACTTCACGAGAGCATCTCATATTCAAAGACTCTCTCCACCCATCAGATTGTTAATTCTCCAAACCCCAGAGCTTTACAACCCCGCACAATAAAAAGAGGAGAGGGAAAGTAGATAATTGATAGTTGAAAGTGCGGAGACTTGCTAACCTTCACTACTAAGCAACACCAAGTAGTATCTCCATGGATGAAACGTTGGATTCACCGCGTTCAGACTCCAGTTTCTCTGTGGAAATCTGTATATCCTTCACGTTGACATTCGGTAAAAATCTGTGCCTCGAAACCTCTGCAACATCAACAGCCCTCGAAATTGCACGACCCCGCGCCTTGATAGTCACTTCACTGGCACCATTATTGAACTGCGTAACAACTGCTAAAACATAGTTCATAACTGGCTTGTTCCCGATATATACCACATCATCATCTGTCAAATCTGTCACCTCTGAAATATCACAAGAAACCTAACAGTTTCCTATGTGATGATAGTACATATATTTTTTTATCCTGTGCGCTGTCTACCAGTTCTCACACTACTAACCTGACCCCCCATTTTCTCACCACTGATTCTTTCAAAAAATTCAACTATTACTACATTTTTTTGACTTTCAAAGGTGTGATATTCCATCTTTGCTGAACCATTGCGTGGAATTTTCTTCACAGTGCAGGGCGGGTGCTGTAGAAGACTTTATAAGGTCTGTTTACTTATGGGTCTTCTATTCATGAATAAGGATGCTCTTGTTATGCTTGGTTGTCCGAAATTTCCTGTGCAGACGAGCCTTGCCCTTTACATGGGGCATAAGCTTGTGGGCGAGGATATTTTACCTGTTTTTGCCGGGAACAAGTCCGCCATTGCGCTTCTGGAGATTGCTGATCCTGAGGGGCGTTATCGGGGTGGTGGTTTTATGGATCTTGATGATGCGCGTGCTATTCATAATCCGCTGCCGCTTAAGGAAGAGATTGATGGGGTGAATAGATGGCTGCCTGTGTAGAGGAGATGGATTATGAAATACTCCTTGCTCGAAGACCGCTTGATGAGTGTTCGAAGCTGATACGGAAGAGGTGCCGTGAGATTTATTTCGCGAATCCGGGTTTCAGGGTCTTTGAGCTTCACTTGATAGGTGTACCACCCATACCGATCGGCATTGAAAACGAGCACCTGATCATCATTTATGTGAAGCCTTGTCATGGAGCTTTTGTTCTCAAGCTGCCTGGTGATGGTGAGGTTGATCGGATACGGGCTGAGTTGAAGAAATCGTAATCGCTGGTGGTCTTTCGTGGTGCGTGTGCTTGCTACTGGAACCTTTGATATCCTTCACCCAGGGCATGTGAAGTATCTCAGCGAGTCCAAAAGGCTTGGTGACGATCTCTTCGTGATTGTGGCTCGCGAAGAGATGGTTCATCATAAACCAAAGCCGTTTCTCCCGGACGAGCAGCGTCTTGCAATGGTAAAGGCGCTTGGAATGGTGGATCATGCAGTGCTTGGTGATGTTGAGAATATGTTCAGACCAGTGCGCGAGATAAGCCCGGACATTGTGACGCTCGGCTACAACCAACACTTCGACGAAGAAGAACTGTCAGGGCAATTGGAGAGGGAGGGGATCCATGCGAGGGTTGTGCGGATCAGTGATTCCAAGCAGTGCAAACTCTGCAGCACGCGTGCCATCATACGGCGCATTCAGGGCATCTATGAGAGAGAATAAGTAAAAATAACAGTATCCATTCTCCTTTTCAGCCATTCGTGTCTTGGCATTTTCCCTCCTTTTCGGGATTTTTCAGAATTTTGTTGTTTTATGCACGGTTTCAGATACATGGTCTGAAAATATGTAATTACTCACGTCTGAATAATATAAAAAAATATTCTCATAGCTGTAAACAGCGCGTGGAAAAAACAACAGCAAAATCAGACGAGCCCAGAAAAACACCGGCCTATACCGCCAAATAGACTCCAAACCAAATAACCTGAAAATGTAATCTAACACTTGCAGCAGGATGTAGTTAACTTAGCTATCTGGGCAGAAGCACCGCAAAGTCTATTTTTGTGTGGGTTGAAGGTTGTGTGTTATGAAGATCATCTCTGTTGTTGGGTATAAGAATTCGGGTAAGACTGCGCTTGTGGAGAAGTTGGTTGGTGCGTTGGGGTGTTGTGGGAGGGTTGGAACTGTTAAGCATGTTTCAGGCGAGGGGTTGACCTTGGGTGGGACTGATACTGATCGGCATATTGCATCTGGTGCAGAGGTTACGGTGGCTGTTTCTGGTGATGAGCTTGTTAAGTTTGTTGGTGGTGTGGGTCTTCGAAGCGCGCTTGATGAGCTTTGTGATGATGGTATAGATTTTGCTGTGGTGGAGGGTTTTAAGGATAGTGGGCTTCCAAAGATCTCTATTGGTATCGGGTCGGATACGCTGGATAATGTGGTGAAATATGTTGAGGTGGGTCAGGATTTTGATGAGGAGTTGGTGGGTGAGCTTGTTAGGTTGACCTTGGCGCAGAGGGATTATCATACGTTGAAGTCGCTTATTCGTCGTGTCAGGGCAAATCTTGGGATAAGGTATGCTGGTGCGATTGGGAGTTTTACTGGTATTGTGCGTGAGGTTACGGGTGATGTCTCTACGAAGGGGTTGGAGTTTGAGCACTATGAGGATGTTGCTGAGGAGAAGATCGAGCATATCTGTAGTGATCTCAGGGCGCGAGAGGGTGTAGTTGATGTGCTCATGTACCATAGGATGGGGTGGGTCGGTCCTGGTGAGGATATTGTGTATATTGTGGTTGCTGCGAGCCACCGAGAGCAGTTGTTCTCTGTTCTTCGTGAAGCTATTGAGCGGCTTAAGGTAGAGGTTCCTATCTGGAAGAAGGAGTATACCGAGAAGGGAGAGTATTGGGTTGAGGGTGGAGGTGGATGAGTGGTGGCTGGGGTCTGTGCGGCAAAGAGTTATATAACTTCTATCTAAAAGTAGGGTCATAGTCATGATCAGGGGTGTGTCATTCTACTTTCATTCAGATTAAAAATCTAAAAAGAGTTTCTGCGTAGTAGAAACACGTAGAAGGCACACTTTCTACAGATCAGAAAGGTGTGATGTTATGAGTGAATTTATCGTGAAAGGAAGTTTCAAGGCGGACGACGGATGGAGGGTGTTCACCAAGACCATCAGCAGCAACAATGAGAAAAACGCTGTTGATAAGACTTATTCATTATTTGGAAGCAAGCACAGGTTGAAACGCAATTCTATCAAGATTGAAAGCGTCTCGGAGGTCGATGCATGAGTCAAGAGTGGCAGATAACACAGGAAGAGATTAATGAGATGTTAGCTCAATACCAGCAGTACCAACAGCAAGCAGAAGTATTTGCACAGCAATTGAGGCTTATAGAGATGTCGCTCTCGGATATACACAAGGCGATTGCGACCATTGAAGGTATGGGCAAGAGAGAAGCGGGTGAAGAGAGTCTTGTGCCGATTGGTGCTGGATCGTTCATACACGCTGTGTTGACAAGACCTGATACGGTGGTGCTTGGTGTTGGTGCAGGGGTCTGTTTGGAAGAAGGTGTTGATGTAGCAAGAGAGAAGCTTGGGAAGAGGAGAGAGGAGATAGAGAGTGCTATGGGCGATCTCAGGAAACGACTTTCAGAGTTAACAGGTAAGATCCAGCAGATTCAACAGGTGCTTGTACAGGTGCAGCGGGCTGAAGAGCAGCAATTACAACAACCCATAGTAGGGTGATGAAATCACTTGAACTCGACCACTCGCTCAGATACCTGAATGGCACGTATCGCGTCTTGAGCGAAGAAGAGTCACTTCTTAAGATCGGGTCTGTGCAGTCAAAGGTGGGTGTCACGCGGGTTGCACAGATAACAGATCTTGATCGCATCGGCATACCTGTTCATTCGGTCACACGCCCAAGTGCCGCTAGGGGTGCAATCTCGGTTTACTCTGGTAAGGGTGTGAGTGATGAGCAGTCAAGGATCTCGGCTGTGATGGAGGCTGTTGAGCGCTGTCTGGGGGAAGCTCCTCGTAACAATGCCGATATAAAAGAGCCACATTTCGCGGGAGAACAAATCGTTGACTCTTATTCTCACCTGAAGGGATTTGAGAATCCGGTTGACCCAAATGAACTGATACTCCCGAAGCCACTCTCGCCAGAGACGCAACTTGAGTGGGTGCGTGGCTGGGATCTTCTCGCTGACGAGGATGTGTACTGATGCTGGTGTTGATGTGTATCTCTGGTACCTGCCGTCTGAGACAGGTATTCCTACCGTGCTTGCAGCACTTGACGACACAGCCCTGAGGGACCCAGCACTCCTCGTAATCGGGGCAGGTGCACACCTCGACCCTGCCGTTGCAGTGAATCGGGCACTCACCGAAGCGGCACAGTCCAGACTCGTTCAGATACACGGTGCACGCGAGGACACTGAGAGAGAAATGGTCATGCGCAGAGCAGGCTACACAAGTGTCAAACGGATCAATCGGCACTGGTACAACAAGATGAGAGAGACAATCACACTCCATGAGATCGAGAATTACGCAGAGCGACGCCCGTGTGACAATATACGGATCGCTCTCGATAGAATCGCACGGATCGCCAGAAGAGCGATCATCGTCAACCTCACACGAGAGAGCATCGAGATACCTGTCATACGCACCATAATACCAGGACTTGAAGTCTCGGCACTCGATTCAACACGCATCGGACCACGGGTCCGTGAGCAGATGAAACTCGGAGGAAAGCATCTGTGGAAAAAGAGAGGAGGATAATCATCTACACAGGCACAAGCATCACACACGAAGATGCAAGAAAAATACTCCCAAGCGCCGATTACCGACCACCAGTACGCCGCGGAAACATCCTCGAAGCAATCAGAGAAGAACCAGACGTGATCGGAATCATCGACGGCATCTTCTTCAACCGTGCAGCAGTCGGACACAGGGAAATCCTCGAAGCAATCAAATCAGGCATCACAGTCTTCGGAGGTGCAAGCATGGGCGCACTTCGCGCATCAGAACTTGACAGACACGGAATGATAGGAATCGGAACCATCTACCAGCGATACCAGAATGAAACCTACACCTCAGACGACGAAGTGGCAGTCATAATTGACCCCGAGTCCTGCAAGCCACTCTCAACCCCACTTGTGAACATCCGCGAAACACTTCACAAAGCCGCAGCAGAACACCTGATCAAACCAGTTGAAGAAAGCGAGATCGTAAAGATTGCGAGAGAAACATACTACCCAGAACGAAACTACCAGAAACTCCTTGAAAAGGCAACAGAAAAGACCATCCTCACACGAGAGAGAGCAAAAGAACTCCATAGGTACATCGAGGGGCACGAAGTGGACCTGAAACGAGACGATGCCATAAAATTAATCAAAAGAATAAAAAGTGGAGCACAGTGAACCATAGATGAGTCACGAAATACAAGAACTATTGAAGAAACACGGATACCAGAGAGCAGGGAGACACAGTGCGGTTAAAACCTGCCTATGGCTGAAAAGAAGCATCAATAACAAGGGACAGTGCTACAAATCACAATTCTACGGCATAACATCCCACCGCTGCATCCAGATGACCCCAACACTCCAATGCAACCAGAGGTGTCTTCACTGCTGGCGGGCAATCGATGCAACGATCCCCAAAACACCCTGGGACCCACCAGAGGTGATAGTAGACGAAACGCTGAGGGCACAACAACGCCTGACCTCGGGCTACGGCGGATCGGATCAAGCAAACAAAAAGCTCTGGGAAGAGTCAAAGAACCCACTTCACGTTGCAATATCACTCGCAGGCGAACCAACACTCTACCCATACCTGAGCGAACTCATCAACATATTCCACAAGAAGGGAATGACCACATTCGTTGTTAGCAACGGCACACACCCCGAAGTGATCCGCGAGATCAACCCAACACAACTCTACCTGAGCCTAACAGCCCCAGACCGCGAGACATACCAACAGACCTGCAAGCCAGAGCGAGAAGAGATGTGGGAAGACCTCCTCAAAAGCCTCAAGATCCTCTCTGGAAAAAAGGGGCGAACCACAATCCGCATAACACTCATAGAAGGATTAAACGACACAAAACCAGAAGAGTATGCAAAACTAATCAAACTCGCAAAACCAGACTACATCGAAATAAAATCATACATGCACCTCGGATTCTCACGAAAACGACTCGAAAGAAACAAAATGCCAACACACACCAAAATAAACAAATTTGCACAAAAAATAATCGAGCACACAGAGTACAAATGGGCAGATGAAAACGAGCCAAGCAGAGTAGTACTCCTCTCAAAAGATGGAAAAACAGACAAGCTCTGAACCACACCCAATGAAACAATATTAAAAATACAATTTTTGGATGAGTTCAATCTATGGAAGAATAAAAATATCGAGTGGATATCTGTTGTTCATACGTCCAAGTTGGCGACTTCGTTTGCGTGGTTGAATATGAATTCGCGTCGTGGTTCGACTTTGTTTCCCATGAGAATGCTGAATATTTCCTCTGCTGTCAGGGCGTCTTCCATTGTGACTTGGAGTATTGTGCGGTGTTCGGGGTTCATGGTGGTTTCCCATAGTTGTCCGGGGTTCATTTCTCCAAGACCTTTGTAACGTTGGATTTGTGTGCCTTTTTCACCGAGTTCTTTAAGTGTAGTTTTTAGTTCTTGGTCACTGTACGCATAGTGTTCTTTTTTTCCTTTTTTCACTTTGTATAGTGGTGGTTGTGCAATGTAGATGTAGCCCATCTCGATTAGGGGTCGCATGTAGCGGTAGAAGAGTGTGAGTAGGAGTGTTCGGATGTGTGATCCGTCCACGTCAGCGTCGGTCATTATTATTATTTTTTTGTATCTGATTTTTTCATGGTCGAATTCGTCTCCGATGCCTGCACCGCATGCTGTGATCAAGGCACGTATCTCGTCACTTGCAAGGATTTTGTTGAGCCGTGCCTTTTCCACGTTCAGGATCTTGCCGCGAAGCGGAAGTATTGCCTGGAACTTCCTGTCTCTCCCTTGTTTTGCCGAGCCACCCGCAGAGTCGCCCTCAACGAGGTAGAGTTCGCTTTTTAAGGGATCTTTTTCCTGGCAGTCTGCGAGTTTTCCTGGAAGGTTGGTTATTTCGAGGGCGTTCTTTCTGCGTGTGAGTTCTCTTGCTTTGCGTGCCGCTTCTCGTGCGTGGGCTGCTTGGACGGCTTTTCCCAGAATTGTCTTTGCTATTTTTGGGTTTTCTTCAAAGAACTCTGAGAGTCCAACGCCTACAAGTGCTTCTGTGATACCTTTTATCTCACTGTTTCCAAGTTTTGTCTTGGTTTGGCCCTCGAACTGTGGATCTGTGAGTTTGACACTTATTATAGCAGTCAAGCCTTCTCGCACATCCTCGCCAGAGAGTTTTTCCCCTTCTTTTAGCACATTGTTCTTTCGGGCGTAGTCGTTTGCAGCGCGTGTGAGGGCTGCCTTGAAGCCGCTCAGGTGTGTCCCGCCTTCGTGCGTGTTGATGTTGTTTGCAAAGGTGTAGATGGTTTCAACGTAGCTATCGTTGTACTGCATCGCGATCTCTACTTGGGTGCCGTTCTTCTCCCGGCTGAAGAATATCGGGGTTTTGTGAAGCACGTTTCGATTCTTGTCCAGGTATTCTACGAACGACGCGATCCCACCTTCGTAGTGAAACGTCCGCTCTTCGCCGTTTCGTTCATCTATTATCGAGATTTTGAGACCGCTGTTCAGAAATGCTTGTTCCTGGAGGTGTTTGGAGAGGAGGTCAAAGTTGTATTCTATCGTTTCGAATATCTTTTCATCGGGTTTGAAGCTCACCCGTGTGCCGCGTTCTCTGCACTCGCCGATGGTTTCAACACTGCTCGTTGGACTGCCGCGCTCGTAACTTTGATGGTACCTAACAGATTCTCTGCACACGTCCACTGCAAGCCATTCTGAGAGTGCGTTAACAACCGATACGCCAACCCCGTGAAGTCCTCCTGATACCTTGTAAGAGTCGGTATCGAACTTGCCGCCTGCGTGTAGCATCGTCATCACAACTTCGAGTGCGGATTTCTTGTACTTGGGGTGTTTGTCCACTGGTATGCCTCTGCCATCGTCTAAAACGGTGATGCTGTTATCGTCGTGTATCCTGACCTGGATACTCTTGCAGTGACCTGCAAGTGCTTCATCTATGCTGTTGTCAACGACTTCGTAGACGAGGTGGTGGAGTCCCCGCTGGTCAACGCTGCCGATGTACATGCTCGGGCGCTTGCGCACCGCTTCCAGTCCTTCCTCAACCATCTCTTATCTCCAAACCAATTCTACAAGACGATCAAATCTATATTTTATCCAGTCAGATCAAAACAACTGCCATCTCCTGGGTCGGCCATGCGCCGAGTCCACAGTCAGGTCCAGCATAGCGTATACGTTCACCAAAAACATTGTATGCCCTGAGTAGTCGCTTTTCGATCACATCAGGCGTTTCCATCTCGGTTACGACCTCTTTCATCCTCGACGGTTCTTTCCACACATTTGTGTCGTATTTCTCGTTCAACACTGCTGTGAGAGTGAATATATCTGTTCGTGCAATGCCAGTGCGCAGGAATGAATCGGTCTCTTCAAGTATGTTTTTATCAATTAAATCAAGATATGAAGGACTTGCTGCCGATTCCACACCGATAACATTGATATTATCTGTCTGACACGCAAGCCTGTAATGCAAAGGTGAGTGAAGATGGATCTCAACATCGATCTTCTGCGATCTCGCGCTCTCCGCTGCAATTGAAAGCGCATCGATCACGGAATCTTCATCGAACATGACCTGTGGACTTATCCCCAGACTCGGCTCGTCGATTGAGACCACCTTAACCTCTGAAAACCTGACACCTCTCATCGTTCTTCTGATGAAACGATCGATGCTTCGGGCAAGGACCTGGTAGATATCCACGTATTCTGTTGCCCCGAACTCCTTCAAGTAAAGCTCAAGTGGACCTGTTACACAAAGACGAAGCGGCATTCGCACTCCGTGTTTCTCACGATACTCTCGTGCAAAGGGCTCTATCGCATAGACTTCAACGATCTTCGCATCCTTCTCTGACACGAGGTATGGTTCGTCCACCTTTAATGGGTCATTGATCACTCTGAGAAACTGGTGGTTCATGTCCTGAAACTGTGGATACGTCGGCACATCAAGTCCTGCCCCAATCTTCTGACGCATAACCTCTTGCAGGAGGACTGCAAACCTATTCCAGTCATTTTCAATGGTTTCCTCAACCCAATCCCTGCTAAGACCCGCCGGGGGTGGGTAGCTTCCAATGTCATCAAAGAGAATCTGCATATCTCTTTGCATAGGGTATCATACCACATTAACCATTCGCCACGACCAACACGCTTTTAGACATTTTGATCACTATCATGCCCGTGTGCAGTGTGGATTTTGCTCGGGAGAGGGATGCCAAAGTTAAATCGTAGACCACACTTATTTCGTAAAATATAGATTTAAAATCATAGAATTGATAGAGAAAGATGGTTAGAATCAACACGTACACGCAGCCTTCAAAAACGCCAGACTTGTCAGATAAATTCTAAGATCAAACTTCGAGTTTACGCGGCTGTCAAATTTTTGGTATATCCCTGTTCAAGGATAAAGATTAAGTCCTTGACCTGCGAGAATAGAGTGATGATCTCTATCGCTCTTGCTGGGAAGCCAAATTCTGGTAAATCCACATTTTTTAAGGCTGCCACGATGGCGGAAGTGGAGATTGCAAATTATCCTTTCACGACGATTGATGCCAACCATGGGATAGCTCACCTGCGTATCGAGTGTTCCTGTCAGGAACTGAATATCTCTGGTTGTAAATCATGTTTTGATGGTGTCAGGTTTGTTCCTGTTGAACTGATCGATGTGGCTGGGCTTGTGCCAGATGCACATAAAGGTCGTGGGCTCGGGAACGAGTTTCTGGGTCATTTGAGCCGTGCGCATGCGATAATCCATGTGGTCGAAACCCTGTTGGAATAGGAGAACACGATCCACTGGAGGATGTAGGGTTTCTTGAGAGGGAGATCGATATGTGGATCCTTGGAATCCTGCAGCGTAACTGGCAGCGGATATCGAAGAGAGGTGGCGTGGAGAAGATTCCGATCGAACGCATCATCGCAGATCAACTCGGTGGCGTAGGGGTTGACGAGAAACAGGTCAAAACCGCTCTTTTAGGATTGGATCTTGGAGACAAGCCGAACGCGTGGGGCAAGGATGAACTCCTGGATCTTGTGCGGGAGATTCGCAGGCTTGAGAAGCCGATGCTGATAGCGGCGAACAAGGTAGATATAGCACCAGAAGAGAACATCAGAAGGCTTGAAGAGCTCGATTGCGACGTTGTTTTCCTTAGCAGTGCTGCAGAGCTTGCACTCAGGACTGCTGCCAGCACGAACGTGATCAGTTACCTCCCAGGCGATACAGGGTTCACAGTGACTGGCACAGAATTATCTGAGGCACAGAGAAAAGGCCTTAAGAAACTTGAAGAGTTCATTGAGACGAACCATGGAACAGGTCTACAGGAGTGCATCAATAGAGTCGTCTTCGATCTACTCGACAAAATGGTGGTCTATCCCGTGGAGGATGAGAACAAGTGCTCGGACAGCGATGGTCGGGTGCTGCCTGACGCATTCATAGTGGATCGATACTGCACCACTCGAGACCTCGCTTACAAGGTGCACACCGACATCGGTAAAGGCTTCCTCTTCGGAATCGATGCCAGAACTAAGATGCGAGTGGGTGAGAAGCACGTGCTCGGGGACGGTGATGTGGTGAAGATCGTCTCTGTGAAGTGACGGGCGGACCGCCGATTACTTTTCCAACGTCCAACGAACCTACAATCCTCCGATTGTCACGAGAGTGTAAAGTATAAATGCTAATCCGCCAAGCACCATCAAATTCTCATTCACTTTTTTATCGCTGGCTTTGCAGAACCCAAATGCAACTTGAATGTTTGAAAATGGCCAAAATGGCTTAAACGAGTGAAAAGTAAAAGAATCACCTATTAAATGACATATTATTCCAAGAAAACCACCTATAAAACCTGTGACAAACCATAAGCTGGTTTCGTACAGATAATGAAAAAATATTCCCATCAAAGAGCCTATTATCATTGCAAAGAGTACACTGTGTGTCACACCTCTGTGATGAACTGGTAAACCCCTCCTCTGCCACTTCAAATCCGTGTCTGGAAGAGTAGATACCCCAGAGGCAAGAACGATCACTAAAAAAGCGTTCTCGTTCTCTCCAAACGGCAACATCAAAAGAGAGAGCATAAGTAAAGTCAAACCTATATGACCCTTTGCATACATTTTAACTCCCTACCTTGCGCAGAAAGGTTAAACAACTATAATAAGGTAGCATTCTCACTACATAAAGTTTTAACCCCTTCCAAAGGATTATCAACCTGCTGGTGTGGTTGGGCTCGAGCGGGTTTTTGATGTGATTCGTGAGCGTGGGGCTCGCGCGGTTGGTCTTCAGTTTCCAGAGGGTTTGATGCGGTATGCGATTGATATTTCGAGGCTTGTAGGGGATTTATCTGGTGCTGAGGTTTTTATTTCTGGTGATTCTTGTTTTGGTGCTTGTGATATGGATTTGCGTTTGCTCGAGTTTGTGGACGTGCTGTTTCATTTTGCCCACACCCCGATGGGAAGTGTCGACCCGAAGGTGGTTTTCGTTGAGGTCTCTTCGAAGCTCTCGGTTGTGCCTGTCGTGAAGAGTGCTGTGAGCCTCTTTTCTGGTTCGGTTTCACGGGTCGGTGTGGTTACAACGGTTCAGCATCTGCACACGCTTGGTGAGGTTTGTTGGGTGCTTGAGTCGTCGGGTCTTGACCCTGTGGTTGGAGTGGGTGATGGGTGTATCGCGCATCCTGGCCAGGTGCTTGGGTGTAATTTTTCTACTGCTGCGGCTGAATGTGATGAGTACCTCTTTGTTGGGAGCGGTAGGTTTCATCCGATCGGTGTTGCGATTGCGCGAAGGCGGAGGGTGGTTGCTGCTGATCCCTACACTGGTCGGGCATTCGTGGTTGATCCCGAACCGATCATTCGTAAGCGCTGTGGGGTTGTTGCGCGAGCGCTTGATACAGAGAGTTTTGGTATTATTGTGTCGAGTAAACCGGGTCAGGAGAGGTTGGGTCTTGCGCGTGAACTATTGGGGTTGGTGGAAGAGCATGGTAAGAGGGGTGTTATCATGGTGATGGATGTTGTTAAACCTGATCAGTTTCTTGGGTTGGGTTTGGATGCTCTTGTTAGCACTGCGTGCCCGCGAATTGCTGTTGATGATGGAGAGAGCTTCGGTGTCCCGATTTTGACACCGGTTGAGCTTGAGATCGTTCTGGGGTTGCGCGAGTGGGAGGATTTCAGGCTTGATGAAATCACGTGTGGTCGGTGAACTATGAGCTTTACTGGAGAGGTTTCTGGGACTATTCTATGGGGTTGTGAGTTTGAAGTTGTTTGTGGAACGCTCTTCATTGAGGATGGGATCATCGTTGATCTAGTCGAAGAGGATGTCTCGTCTGATCTGCTCGTTGCTCCGTCTTTTGTCAATTCTCATACTCATGTGGGCGATTCTGTTCTGAAAGATCCACCTATAACCAGTCTGGATGAACTTGTTCGCCCTCCTGATGGTTTGAAGCATCG
>NJEL02000008.1 GCA_002254825.2 Methanosarcinales archaeon ex4572_44
CATGTACGGGTTGTGGAGCTTCCGATGCGTGTTGCTATACGTGATATTCGGAGTGATCACATCGGGACGTTGATCGCTGTTGAGGGTTTGATTCGTAAGGCTACTGAGGTGCGTCCCAAGATCGTTCGCGCGGTCTTCCATTGTAAGTATGAGCATGAGACGGTTGTGTTACAGGGTGAGAAGTTTGTTGAGCCGTCTGAGTGTGATGATCCTGATTGTTCGCGTAAAAAGGGTCCTTTCGAGCTTTCAATGGAGAAGTCCACGTTTGTTGATGCTCAGAAGATTCGTGTGCAGGAGTCTCCTGAGAATCTTCGGGGTGGTGAGCAGCCGCAGACGCTCGATGTTGTTCTTCGTTCGTATCAGCGCACGACTTATAATACGAAGAGCACGTTCTTTGATCTGGTATTGGATTGTGTTTCTGTTGAGATGGAGGATAAGGAGTTTGAGGACATTGAACTTACGTCCGAGGATATCAAGTCGATAAGAGAGCTTGGTTCTGATCCTGAGATTTATGAGAGGATGGTGCAGAGCATAGCTCCGAGTATCTATGGGTATGATGAAGTGAAGGATGCGATATCGCTCCAGCTTATGAGTGGTGTGGCAAAGGAGCTTCCTGACGGGTCTCGAATCAGGGGCGATATCCACATGCTCTTGATAGGCGATCCCGGGATTGCAAAGTCTCAGTTATTGCGTTACACGATCAAGCTGGCTCCGCGTGGGATTTATACGAGTGGGAGGAGTTCTACGTCTGCGGGGCTTACTGCGACTGCGGTGAAGGACGAGTTCGGGGATGGGCGGTGGACGCTTGAGGCGGGTGCTCTGGTGCTTGCCGATAAGGGGATGGCTGGTATTGATGAGATGGATAAGATGCGGAGTGAGGATCGTTCAGCGATTCATGAGGCGATGGAGCAGCAGACGATAAGTATTGCAAAGGCAGGGATAATGGCAACGCTTCAATCCCGTTGTTCGCTTCTTGGTGCTGCAAACCCAAAATATGGACGTTTTGATCGTTATGATGATATTGCAAAGCAGATCAACATGCCGCCAGCGCTTCTCTCACGTTTCGACCTGATCTTTATCCTTACAGATCAGCCGAGTATAGAACGGGACTTGCAGATCTCAGAGCATATCTTGAGGGCGCATTATGCTGGTGAGCTGGAGATGCAGCGGAGGCATGTCATAGAGTCTGGGATTACGCGGGAGGATGTGGAGGGTGTGATGAACGTAATAACACCTGAGATTGAGCCAGAGTTGTTGCGAAAGTACATTGCTTATGCCAAGCGGAACATCTACCCGTTGCTGGGTGATGAGGCGCGGGCGAAGTTGATAGATTTCTACATCGGGCTTCGGAGGCAGGGTGAAGATCCTGATTCGCCTGTGCCTGTCACTGCACGCCAGCTCGAGGCACTTGTGAGGCTTGCAGAGGCGAGCGCGCGGATACGCTTGAGTAATAGTATAACGACCGATGACGTTGATCGTGTAATACGGATTGTGACGATGAGTCTTGAGCAGGTGATGAAGGATCCTGAGACCGGCATGCTCGATGCAGATATCATCTCGGTTGGAACGAGCAAGAGCCAGCGAGACAAAATACATGTAATCATAAGCATAATCAAAGAACTCGCGGGGAAGAATGATGGACTAGCACCGCGTGAAGAAGTAGTGGCTCTTGGGGTGGAGAAAGGTATTAATAAAGAGAAGATTGAAGACATGTTAACACGGCTTAAGAATTCAGGCGAGATCTATGAGCCAAGACATGGATATGTGCAGCTAACATAGGAGCGAGCGAAGATGTACCTGAAGAAACACTATTCGGACCAGATTCTCATAGTAGCTGTCTGCGATAGGGATCTCATTGGACGGTGCTTTCGCGAGAACAATCTTCAAATAGAGGTGCATCGGGATTTTTATGGAGGCGAGCCTGCCACGAGCGATACGATAGCGTCGGCGCTCGCTGATGCCAATGTTGCAAATATTGTGGGTGGACGCTCGATACGCTGCGCGATAGCATCTGGTTTCATTGATCCGAAAAAGATAATAACTATTGACGGCGTACCACACGCACAGATGGTACGGATAAGATAATTAGGGGAGTTGTCCTTGCAGATAGAGATGCTGAGTAAAAAAGAGCTTGTGAACCTTGTGCTAAAAAAGCACAATGACTTGATGGATCGGTATACACAGGAGCACAATGAGATCGGAAGGCACGAAGGCGAGTTTGTTGAAGAGATAGAGAGAGAAAAACGTGAGCGATCTGCTCGCCATGAGAGAAAAGAAGTGCTGGAAGAAAAAAAGAAACTCTTGCTCTACCAAGCAGAAATGATCCAAAAACGAATGTTTGAGGCGTTGCTCCAAGCAGAAACTGGTGAAACAAAAGAAAAGCTTGTAAAAATAGAGAGAAAACTTGAAGAAAAGTATGTTAATCTTAAAAAAACAAAAAATCAAACAAGAGTAGAGATGTTTTTTGATGAGATAAAAAAAGAGTTGAGAGAACTGCCAGAAAACGATAAGATCAGCCGGGCACTAAATCTGATAGAAATAAAATTTGACGGAATAACAGCTTCGGAAACGGAACTTCAGAGTCTGTCAAGCGTTAAAACAGATGAAACAACACGTGAGAGCCGACGAGAGATAAGAGGGATTGGAGAGAGAAAACAATGGCTTGAACGGAGAATCGATCGGCACAAAGAGGCGCTTGCTCACTGGGAGAATGAGCAGAAAAATGAGGAAGGGTGATCTATTGTGAGTCAGGATGTTTCAGAGCGTTCTCTTCGAGAAAAAGTGAACAGACTTCGAACTGAGCTTGATCAAAAGGAGCGCGAGCTCAGCAAAGCTTTCAAAGATCTAAGTCTCCACCGAACCAACTCAAAGAAATTCAAAGAAGAGCGCGACAGATTGAACAGTCAGGTCAGAGCGCTTGGAGAAGAAGCCTCGATGCTCAAGATGCACAGAGACAGCATAAACCATGATATAGCACGAATAAAACAACGAAGAGAAGTATTGCAAAAAGAGGTGGGGGGTGAGAGAGACGCCATAGATAAGGTAAAGAACGAGAGGGACAAGTTGAACGAGGTATCAAAAGGGAAATACGAGAGACTTGTTTCACTCTACGCCGAAGAGCTTGAAACGTTCACATCCGCCGATATACCACTTGGACATGAGATTGATCTCTTCAACCAGCTTGTAGAACTTGGTGGCCGAATAAACGCTGCAAAAGAGGCAGATCAGAAACACCGCCAGCTGCGCAGAGGCTACAACCAGATCAAGGTGATGCAGAGAGAGCTTGACCTGATCCATGAGAGAATACAGAGATTGGCTGACGAGTCACAACGATACCACGAAAAACTGGTAGATAACTACAAGAAGATCGATGCCATTAGGTCAGAATCGGACGAACACCACAAAAAACTCATTGAAACTTACAAAATCACAGATCCTCTCAGAGACAGGATAGATAATCTGAAGAAAACGATAAAAGGCATGCGTGAGACGCTTGGTACAGAGCTTGGAGAGTTGAAAGATACACAACTCAAGCGAGAAGCAACAAAGAATGAAGAGAAACGAATCGAAGCAAAAGAACGCTACCAGAAGACTGGGAAGATGAGTATCGAAGACCTACGCATCCTGATCGAAAACAAAGAACTCAAACTCTGAAACAGACACTTTACTCCATTGGATCCCGCCCAAAACCCTGAAACCCTGCAGTGGTTATTGGACACGCTCGATGGCTTCATCTATTGTGAGCAGTTCTTGCTCTCCACTTTCCATGTTTTTAAATGCAATTTTTCCTGATTCAAGTTCGTTTTTTCCGAGTATCAGTACAAAATCGGAGCCAACCGAGTTTGCATGTTTTAACTGGTCTTTAAATCTTCGGTTCATGACGTCCATGTCCACTTTTATATGTTTTCGAAGTTTTTTTGCAATCTTCATTGCGTCTGTGCGAGTGTCATCGAAGCTTGCGAGGTAGAGGCTCGGGGTCTTCGGCCGGCGGGGTTTGCAGATTTCCATTACACGGTCAAAACCGATTCCGAATCCTGTTGAAGGCGTCTCTTTACCGCCGAAGAGGTGAGTGAGTTTGTAACTTCCCCCGCCACAGATCTGGTTCTGCGCTCCAAGCTGGTTGCTGTATATTTCGAAGACCATACCTGTATAGTAGTCAAGGCCTCGCGCAATTCCGAGATCCACTGTGTATTCCACGTCGAGTGCGTCGAGGAGTTCGAGCGTTCTCCTGAATCGGTCAAACTCGGGCAGGTCTCCTGTGATCTTGAGTGCTTCTTTGAGGGTGTCTCTGCCTGAGAGGCTGATCAGTGAGAAGAGTTTTTCACAGAGAGCACTTGGAGCATTTATCTCCCCAAGGTAATACTCGAGCCCTGCGTCATCTTTTTTGTCAACGAGTCGCATGATACGTGATTGCTGGGCAGGGCTCAGTTCTTCGATTATGCTTCTGATTATGCTGAGATCTCCGATGTGAAGCTCACCTTTCACACCGACACTCGATAACATCTCCACTGCGAGTGTGATCACTTCGGCGTCTGCCTCTGGTTGGCTGCTCCCGATCAGTTCCACGCCGAACTGCCAGAACTCCCTGAAACGACCCTTTTGCGGTCGCTCGTATCTGAAACAATTGTCAAAGTAGAAGAGCTTGCACGGCTTTGCTGACACCTGGAAGGATTCAACATACAATCGCATCACAGGCGCTGTCAACTCAGGTCGAAGAGCCATTTGACGCTCACCTTTATCCATAAAAGTGTAGATCTCATCAGAGATTCCCTCGCCTGATTTGATCGTGAATAGATCAAGGTTTTCAAACGTAGGCGTCTTGACCTCACCATACCCCCATCGCTCTACAACACCCCTAAAAACAGATTCAATGCTCCGTCGTTCTCCCATCTCATCGGGGAGAAAATCCCTCGTGCCCCTCGGCCGATCAATCCTCACCATGACGGCCAGATACTTTCCCCTCCATGATATTTAAGTTTGCACACCGAAACAGCAAAGTTGTTCAAGAGCGATAAACGAGTGATGATCAGAACACGCATTCGTGACTTTATCGTCACAGATGAGGATTGGATCTTTGCGGTGGCAGATTACACCCACTCCGATGGTGTGCGCTCCATACTCCGATACGTTCCAGATCCTGCTGGAGATCGTGTTAAAAACGGAGTTAGATATCGCAAACTGGATTTTGACGATGCTTACAGGTTCATGAGAGAAGAAAAGCCCGAGTGGCTCGCTGATGTTCACGTCGTTCCCTTCGATGCGGTGCGGGAAGTCTTGAACCCGGTTGAACGAATACCTGAACTCATGAAGAGGGATCAGAGAGTGGCTGGAATCGTGAAAGTGCTCACCAAGGGAGGCGTAACGCTTGAAAAGATGGGCGTAACAGGCTCATACCTCCCAGGATTGAATAATGAATCTTCTGACATCGATTTCATCGTGTACGGAAGATCATGGTTCACGGCGAGGGACGTGATAGCAATGGCAAAGAAGACCGACGGGATGATCCATGAGATAGACGATGAGATGTGGCATCGCATCTACGACAAACGGAAACCAGCGATCTCATTTGAAGAATTCCTCTCACACGAGATCAGGAAAGGCAATCGCGGCATGGTCAAAGGCACCTACTTTGACTTGCTCTACACCAGAGACTGGGACAAAATAACCCCCCTACAGCGAGGGGTTGACATCGAACGAAAGCAGATAGAAGCAGTCGTCATAAACGCCGATTACGCCTTTGATACACCTGCAATATACGAAGTAGAACACGACGAGATCAAATACGTACTCTCCTACACACACACATACGTCGGACAGGCACTCATAGGTGAACGCATCGAAGCAAAAGGCATGATAGAAGAGACAGACAGTGCGAGGCGCCTCGTGGTCGGAACAAGCCGTGAACCAAGAGATGAATGGATACGCTCACTCACACTACTTGAAGAAGAGAAGAAATAACAACGAAGAAATTTATCAGTGCACCCAAAAGAAGAAAGAGATTTAAATTTATCGATAGGACAAGAAAAGTTTTACGCATAATTATAATATGCATTTTTTAAAAACATTTATAAGGGTTTAAATAAGCGTAGTGTTGGTTGTGATATAATGTCTAAACTTGATGAAGCTAAGAATTCGATCAAGATTGAGAATGTTGTTGCATCGAGTTCTGTTGGCACCACACTCGACCTTCAAGAGGTTATCAAGGTTCTTGAGAACGCTGATTATAATAAGGAGCGATTTCCAGGGGTGGTTTATCGTACCACCGATCCGAAGACCGCTGCACTCATATTCGGGAGCGGCAAGATTGTATGCACGGGTGCAAAGAGCATAGCTGACGTCCACAAGGGTCTTGAACAGGTCTTTGACCGTATACGCGAGACGGGCGTGGATATACTGGATGAGCCAGAGGTGACAGTTCAGAACATCGTCGCATCTGCCGATATTGGCACGGTCTTAAACCTCAATGCCATCGCTGTGGGATTGGGTCTTGAAAATATCGAATACGAGCCAGAGCAGTTTCCTGGTCTCGTCTATCGATTGGCAGAACCAAAAGTGGTGATGCTACTCTTTGGCAGCGGAAAGCTGGTGGTCACAGGTGGCAAAAAGCCATCAGATGCGGGAGATGCCGTAACCAGGATTATGGAAGAACTCGACAACTTGAGACTTCTCTAAAAATATAGCCAATTTTTTTTTATTATTATGGACAGTCTCCCGATACTCGACGACCACATGCATCTGGACCGAAGAGGTCGATTTCTAAATGCGGCACGAGACTTTGCCCGAAACGGCGGAACCCATATAATACTCGTATCAAAACCGCCATGGACGATCAATATCAACATCAATAAGCCAGACGATTATCGAAGAGTCTTCGACGAAACAGTTGCGATAGCCGAAGCAGTGAGAGAGACGGGAATCGGTGTCTTCGTCTTGCTTGGCGTTCACCCAGCCGGGATAACCCAGTTCACCAATCAGAGAACACTCGAAGATGCAGTGGGGACAATGAAGAAAGGGCTTGAGATTGCAGGTAAATACGTTGAAGAAGGGCTTGCAATCGGACTGAAATCGGGAAGGCCACACTACCCGGTCTCGGAAGAAGTCTGGGTTGGATCAAATCAGATAATGGAGCATGCAATGATACTTGCAAAGGAACTCGACTGCCCGCTCCAGCTACACACCGAAGAGACCACAGAAAAAACACTGCAAGATATCAAAGAAATGATAAAAAAGACCGGGATACCATCGAATCGCATAATAAAACACTACGCACCACCGATGATAAAAGAATTCGCAGAAATAGGGATTTATCCGAGCATCATCGCATCGGGCAGCAACACCGAAGAAGCACTCCAGATAAGCACACGCTTCATGATGGAGACAGATTACATCGATGACCCAGACCGGCCAGGCGCTGTGCTCGGACCAAAGACCGTTCCAAAACGGACAAAAAAACTCATTAAAAGACACGGTATAGAACCATTCTACAAAATACACAAAGAAAATCCAGAGAAAATTTACAAAATAGAGATAAAACTGTGAAACCCTCCCAAAAGGGCTCGTAGTATAGTCTGGACAGCACACTGGCCTCCGGAGCCTGAAACCCGGGTTCAAATCCCGGCGAGCCCACCAACAAAACACCCCCACAAAACAACTCAAATCGCAGAACACCCTCGCGAAACCGATGAAACCATCACATAATTACCATCTTCATGTTTTTATAAAATTTTTGTTAAAAATTAAGAGTGATGAAACTGGATCAACGCCTTCAACACTTCCAATAATTTGACAACACTTCTCGGTACACGAAAGGTTTATTTTAGGATAGACATATACTTCTTTGTTTGGGCAATCTGATCGTTTCGGTCTTTTGTTCACTTACAGAAAGATATAAACTTTACTGTGCGTTTAGAAAAGTCGACTAACGAGAGGATTCCTGACGTTGTGTGATGTGTTATTTATGGTTAGTCTGCAGATCTCGAAGGACTCTTCTGCAAGGGAATTGGAGCCCGTCGCAATGGCGGTTTACAGCTTGATAGGTCTTCCTGTTGCCGTGCGCAGCCTCAACAAAAAAGGTGTTCATGTGATAAATGGGAAGGTTGTGGATTACGAGTTCACAGGACCTGTTCTTGAGGAGGTGCTGTCGTCTGGGTGTGATGTGAAGACTGTTCCGACGAGTGGTCTCTATAAAGGTGTGCCTGTCTCTGCTGTCCCTCTATTTGACTATACTGGTGAGCTTGTTGGTGCTATCGGTGTTGTGGCTGATATGATCATTACTGAGCTTGGGGAGGAGTTCAATCTGTTAGATCTGTTCAAGGGACATCCTGACATCGTCCACCATGTTAAAGAGTGCCTCAAAAAGATCTTGAATGATCGAGCTTCTTTGTGAGAGATTTTTGATGATCCTAACATATTCTGGAAGTTTTGGCACGGCGTTTTTTCTTCCTCTCGTTTGTGGATTGACGGCTCTGTATAAGGGATTATGAGGTCTGTCTGTCTCTGTTTTCAGGTGCATCAGCCGTTCAGGCTTCGATGGTTCTGGCCCCATGAAGGATACGAGAGTGATTCTGCTTCACTTGATCTCTACTTTGATCAGAGCTTCAACCACTCAGTCTTTGAGGAGATTTCTGAGTTATATATCCGTTCAAACAGGATGATTCATGATACTGGGATTGCATGCACCTTCAATCTTTCAGGCACTCTCTTTGACCAGTCCATGTGGAATCCAGAACTGATAAGATCTTTCAAGAAACTTAGAGGTGTTGTCGAGTTTGCATCATCGCCCTACTACAATTCACTCTCCCCGCTCTTCGAAGAGAAGGGTGAATTTTTACGCCAGGTGAGGATGCACAGGGATGCTCTCTCTGATCTAATCGGTGTTAGGAGCACCACTTTCATCAACACCGAACTTATACACAATAGTATAGTTGCACGACTTGTGTCAGAGCTTGGCTTCTCAGCTGTTGTCTCAGAGGGTGTTTTTGGGCTTGGAGATCATTGCTCTGCATTTGATGATGGCGTCCTCCCAGTACTCTTCCGCCATCCAGTGCTCTCTTGCGATCTTGAGTTCCGCTCGCATGACACATTGTGGTGTGAGTACCCGCTAACTGCTTCCAAGTTTGCCGAGTGGATCGCACAGATGGAGGGGAATGTTCTGACGCTGTACCTCGATTATGGAAGTGTTTCACACGAATTCCTTGAAGATCTGCTGCACGAGCTTGGTTTACGTGGTATTGAGCTATTGACTGTGAGTGAAGCCGTCTCGAGGTTTGATTCTGTTTTTTATGATGGTGCTCTCCACCTTTCGAGACTGAACCTCAAACACTGCCTTTCAAACCATATGCAACATCTCTACCTTCACGAGCTTGGACGGCTCTCTCAAATAATGGGTGCAGGTGGTGATGAGATCTTCGGCTACCTCCAGCAGGCAGACATATTTTTCGAGATGGGTGAGGAGAAGCCATATCCATTCGATTATGCGGTCAACACTTTCTCGATCCTTTCAGATTATGCACGGAGGAGGGTGTAGCTTTTTGCGCTCTGTCTGCTTCTATTTCCAGGTTCATCAACCGCACAGGCTCAGGTGGTTCTGGCCAGATGATCGCGTGGGCATTGATCGATATTTCGATTCTCACATCAACGAAAAGACATTTCGCAAAGTTGCGTCCAAGTGCTACAGGCCCACCAACCGATTGATCCTGGAGTTGATCGATGAACACAGGGACAAGTTCAGAGTGAGCTATTCGATCACAGGCACCTTCATCGACCAGTGCCGAGACTGGGATCGTGACCTTCTCGAGACTTTTTCCCAGATGGCAGACTCTGGTTCTGTGGAGTTCATCGATGAGACCTATCACCATTCCCTTGCAAGCCTCTTTCCGTCAAAGGATGAATTTGTGGAACAGATACATGAACACAACGCCGTCATGAGAGATGAGCTACACTACAAACCAAAGGTTTTCAGGAACACAGAGCTCCTGTACAACAACTCGATCGCATCAACCATAGCAGATCTCGGATACAAAGCGATCCTTGCTGAGGGGATCGAGCACGTGCTCGGCGCCCGCTCGGCAAATTACGTCTACACTGCAAAAGGGAGCAATCTCCCTATACTCCTTCGAAACTACAGGTTGAGCGATGATATCGCATATCGTTTCTCTTCACAGTGGTGGAGCGGTTATCCTCTCACCGCAGATAAATGGGCTCACTGGGCAAAATCGGCAGAGGGTGATGTGGTCAACATATTCATGGATTATGAGACCTTTGGAGAGCACCAGTGGGAGAGTACTGGGATATTTGAGTTCTTGAGACACCTTCCAGGCGAGGTTCTCTCAAGCGGACTGGAATTCAAGACGCCGTCTGAAGTGGTTGCAAAGTACCAGCCTGTGGGTGAGATCGATGTTTTTGATCTTTCCACCATCTCATGGGCAGATATGGAGCGGGATACCAGTGCATGGCTTGGAAACTATATGCAGCAGAGGTGTTTTGAAGAGATAAAGCTGCTTGAACCTTATGTGAAAGAGACCGGGGACGCGGAGCTTCTCAGGATCTGGCGCTGCCTCCAGACATCTGATCACTACTACTATATGTGCACCAAATGGCTTGCAGATGGAGACGTTCACTCATATTTCAGTATCCATAGCTCTCCCTTCGACGCTGCGGTCAACTTCATGGCGGTGGTGGTGGATTTCAAGCTCATGGTATTCAAAAGATTGAAAGAGGTGAAGTAGGATTATGCCGAGGGACGCATGCATCTTCTATGTTGGCGGTGAAAAAACACTGCTCGGATGGTTCAAGGTAATATTGGTCGATAGGCCAGGATCACTTGCACAGATACCTGTTGTCTTTGCAGATAACGGTGTTGATCAGTTGTTCGGCTATTTCAGCCTTATTCAGCGTGGTGTTAAGGGCAAGTACGTAACCTTTGCAGAGCTTCCAGGAGTCGATGTTGAGAAGCTGGTAGCGGATCTCCAGAGCCTTGATGAGGTTCTTGATGTGGACTACTGTATTACAGAGAAAATTCTCATACAAACAGCCGAATTTCCACTCGAAATCTTCAAGTCAAGGGCTATAATTTTGAAAAACACAACTTTCATCGATATAATAGAAGAAATAGAAGAAGCAATCCCGAATGCCAATGCGCTGATATTTCACTGCGGTTTGAAGGGCGGAATGGATGATGCACGCTACTTCAAGGAGGTTGCAGGGATAAAGAAAAACGATTTCATCACACTTTTGAGGGGAGTACTCTTCTCTGCCGGCTGGGGAATCGTGGACATAAGCTTTGATTTTGAATCTTGCAGTGGAAGTATCTATGTGAAAAATTCTTTTCTCGCGGAGACCACCCGTTTGAATGAGGGGCAGAGCCAATGCGGATACCTGAGCGGTTACTTTGCAGGGTTCTTCACAGAGATACTCGAAAAGGACATGGAAGTACACGAAGAAAAATGCAGGAGTGGGAGGGAAAAGATCTGTGAATTCGCAATCCTGCCCACGCCAGAGGACGATTCAGAATCAAAGGGTAAGGTGACAGGTCATTGGCGATAAAACAGCCAAACTCGATCATTGGAAACTCACAACTCCTTGCAACACTCGGCATGAAGGGCGAGATATTCAACATCTACTATCCAAGAAGAGACCATGCCCAGCACGTAGCAGATGCACTCCTTGCCATAAACACATATGGAAACTATCACTGGCTGAACACGATCGATTGGCAGTCAAAACAGTACCACCCATGTGGTAATGGGATACTTAAGACAGACCTCTCACACTTCAGCGGGATCGCCGTCTCAATAACAGATACTATACCACCCAGATACCCAGTGTTCATGCGATGCTTTGAGATAGATAACAACGAGATTGAAGGCTCTTTCTACACATACTTTGATTTTGAAGTTGGTGGGATGAGGGAGAAGAATGCAGGATTCTACGACGAAGAGAATGACATCCTCGTTCAGTACTGGCAGAACAACTACGTGGGAGTTGTCACAACACCACCATTTGATGAATGGCAACTCGGAAAAACTCTCGATACCGCATGGTGGACGAGCGCAAAATGGGGAATCGAGCGCGGTGAACTCCAGAAGAACAAAGAAGAGATCGGAAACATGAACATGGCAGCACGCTTTCCACTTGAAACGAAGGAGATAATAGAGTATATCATCTTTGCAGAAACCAGAGAAGAACTCTACAACCTGAAAACCAAAATAACAAGCATTTCACCAGGACAACTCATCACTGAGACGTGTGACGCGTGGAACAAATGGATCGCACGCGGAAAGAACATAAACATGCCAGATGCATTCACAGAGTACTACCACCAAAGCCTCCACGTCTTAAGACTGCTCTTCGATGAGAGGCTTGGCTCGATGATAGCTGCACCAGAGTTCGACCATCAATACGAAAAATGCGGAGGCTACGGGTTCTGCTGGAATCGGGACACGGTCGAAGCGGTCTATGCACTCCAGACCGCCGGGTACCCAGAGTACCTCCCACGTTTCATCGGATGGTGCAAAAAGACACAACTACGGGACGGCTCGTGGTTCCAGCGATACTGGCTCGACGGAACCCTAGCACCCTCATGGGGAAACTTCGATTACTCAACCCAGATAGACGAGACCGCCTCCACAATCTATGCAATGGCAAGCGGCAATACCCTTCCCTGCGATGCGAGAGAAGACTACATCGATGAGTATTGGGAGACGATCAAGCGCGGCGCAGAGTATCTGATGAGGCGAACAGGAGAAGGACTCCATAGCCCATGCCTCGACCTCTGGGAGACGTACTATGGATGCTTCACCTACACAAACGCACACAAACGCAGCCATCTCTGCAGCGCTCGAGGCAGCATCGACACTCGCAGAAGACCAGTCAAAAAGCACCTCTCTTCGATATAGATCACGTGCAAAATGGATAAAAGAATCCATGATCGAGAGGCTCTGGATGCCTGATGCGGCATGCTTTGCCAAAGGCATAATAGACGGAGAGATCTATCCGATAATCGATGCAAGCGTGATTGGAGTTGTAACACCATTCAGGGTGCTCGACCCAACAGTAGAAGATGAGCGTGAGAAGATAATCATGATGCTCAACACAATTGAGGATCGGCTCAACTACTGGGTAGATGGCACGAGAGGGATAAGACGATACGAGAATGATGAGTATATGAGTGGAAACCCCTGGGTTGTAACAACCCTCTGGCTGATGAGAGCAGAACTCGACCTTGCCGAATACTTCAAAGGACAAGACGATGAAACATACAGAACATGGGTAAAAAAGACAGATACCCATATGGATTTTGTGACCAGTGGTGCCACAAGCACGAAACTATTACCCGAACAGGTCGACAAGTACACTGGTAATCCAGCGTGGGCAATACCACTCGGGTGGAGCTCTGCGCTCTTCATCGAGGTTGTGCACCAGCTAAATAGAATCTTAAAATAAAAAATGAATTATGAGTAGGATGATGGAAAAATAGATGAACGATAACCTGTATAGGGTGTGATGAAGAAAATGCAAATCAGATTATTCTCATGGATAAAGAAACTATTTAAGAAGGACAGAATGGCGAAGATCGGCATATACGGACCGCCGAACGCAGGAAAAACAACACTCGCAAACCGAGTAGTGCGTGACTGGACAGGAGATGCAGTGGGGCCAGTATCACACATACCACACGAGACACGCAGAGCACGCAGGCGAGAAGGCATCACGATAGAGGCAAACGGCACAACCGTATCCCTCGACATAGTCGACACGCCAGGGCTTGCAACCAAGATAGACTTCCACGATTTCATGGCATTCGGGATGAAAGAAGAAGAAGCCAAACGACGCGCAAAAGAAGCGACAGAAGGAGTGATAGAAGCAGTGAAATGGCTCGAAGATCTAGACGGCGTAATCCTTGTCATGGATGCAACAGAAGACCCATTCACACAGGTGAACGTCACAGTCATAGGCAACATGGAAGCAAGACACCTGCCACTGATAATCGCAGCAAACAAGATAGACATACCCGAAGCATCACCAACACGCATCAGAAGCGCTTTCCCACAGCACACACTCGTCCCAATATCAGCACTCGAAGGACAGAACATAGAAACACTTTACGACGAGATAGCAAACCGATTCGGGTGAATGGAAGATGACACGAAAGAAGAACCAAACCACAACAAGCGTCCAAGGCATACAACTCGACTTCATATCAGAAGACCGACTTGCAGAGATGACAGCAATGGAAAAGATACGCCTCATACTCGACGAAGTACGATCAAGCAAGATACTGGTACTGGAACGCGGACTGACACCTGAAGAAGAGGCAAAACTGATAGAACTCACAATGATCGAGATAACACCAGACGGATTCAGTGGAATAGAGATAGAAAGCTACCCCACAAAACAAAACACAAGCATATTCGGAAAAATTTTTGGAAAAAACACAACAAGAACGCGGTTAACAGTTATCGGACCAGCAGACAAATTAAAAACAGTCAAAAAAGATAGAGATATGATCACAGCCATCGTAACAAAACAATAAAAGACGATACGACCATGCCACACAGATGCATCAAATGTCACACCACATACGAAGAAGGTACCGCCGAGATACTGAACGGCTGCCCAAAATGCGGAAACAACAAATTCGAGTACATCAAAGAAGAAAAAGATGAACCCAACATAGGTAAAATAATAGAAGAAACACACGTCACACAACAAAACAGAAAAATGACCCCAGATAGCGTAGAATCAGTACGAATAGTCACACCAGGCGAATACGAACTGAACCTCGACTCACTCCTAAAAAAAGAAGACATAATACTCGGGATAAGAGACGGAGACAGATACATAGTACCACTCACAACAGTCTTCGAAACACACTCAAAAGACAAAGATAAAAAAGAGAAAAAAAGAGAGACAAAACAATGAAAGTTCCACACAACCTTCTGCATCACAACCATCGATTGACCGAAGTGCTTATATAGGATCTGGTGTATAGACATTAATTCCCGAATGTGTTCGGGTGTTTTTACCATGGTAATGTAAGAATCGGCTTGGATTTTGCTGGTTTCTGCCAGCATGTGATGGGCTGTATTTGTACTATGGTATAATTGTCTTGGTGGAGACTGAAAACAGTAGTTTCAGTCTGACGTTTGTTGTGGTAGTCTCCCTATTCCGATCAACATAAGATCGAATATAAGTGTGCAATTTCCTAATACAATTCTGGTTGATCCTGCCAGAGGTTACTGCTATCAGGGTTCGACTAAGCCATGTGAGTCAAGTGTTCTTTGTGAACACGGCGAACTGCTCAGTAACACGCGGATAATCTACCCTTAGGTTTGGGATAACCCCGGGAAACTGGGGATAATATCGAATATTTCAAGGTTGCTGGAATGCACTTTGATTAAAAGCTACGGCGCCTAAGGATGAGTCTGTGGCCTATCAGGTAGTAGTGGGTGTAACGTACCTACTAGCCCGCGACGGGTACGGGTTGTGAGAGCAAGAGCCCGGAGATGGATTCTGAGACACGAATCCAGGCCCTACGGGGTGCAGCAGGCGCGAAACCTTTACAATGCGCGAAAGCGCGATAAGGGAACCCTGAGTGCCAGCACACAGTGCTGGCTGTCCAACTGTTCAAAAAACAGCTGATAGCAAGGGCCGGGCAAGACCGGTGCCAGCCGCCGCGGTAACACCGGCGGCCCGAGTGGTAACCGATTTTATTGGGCTTAAAGCGTTCGTAGCCGGTTTGGTAAGTCTCTTAGGAAATCTGGCAGCTTAACTGCTAGGCGTCTAAGAGATACTGCCAAACTTGGGACCGGGAGAGGTAGGAGGTACTCCATGGGTAGGGGTGAAATCTTGTAATCCTTGGAGGACCATCGATGGCGAAGGCATCCTACCAGAACGGGTCCGACGGTGAGGGACGAAAGCTGGGGGCACAAACCGGATTAGATACCCGGGTAGTCCCAGCTGTAAACGATGCTCGCTAGGTGTCGGGTGCGGTGCGTCCGTATTCGGTGCCGTAGGGAAACCGCGAAGCGAGCCGCCTGGGAAGTACGGTCGCAAGGCTGAAACTTAAAGGAATTGGCGGGGGAGCACTACAACGGGTGGAGCCTGCGGTTTAATTGGATTCAACGCCGGAAAACTCACCAGATCAGACAGCAGTATGAAGGTCAGGCTGAAGACCTTACCTGATCCGCTGAGAGGAGGTGCATGGCCGTCGTCAGTTCGTACTGTGAAGCATCCTGTTAAGTCAGGTAACGAGCGAGACCCGTGCCTACAGTTGCCAGCAGCTTCGCAAGAAGGATGGGCACACTGTAGGGACCGCCGTCGCTAAGACGGAGGAAGGCGCGGGCAACGGTAGGTCAGTATGCCCCGAATGATCTGGGCTACACGCGGGCTACAATGGTTGGGACAATGGGCACCTACCCCGAAAGGGGATGGAAATCTCCTAAACCTAGCCGTAGTTCGGATCGAGGACTGTAACTCGTCCTCGTGAAGCCGGAATCCGTAGTAATCGCGCTTCAACATAGCGCGGTGAATACGTCCCTGCTCCTTGCACACACCGCCCGTCAAACCATGCGAGTGAGGTCTGAGTGAGGGCGCGGAGCTTTTTGCCGTGTTCGAACTTGGGCTTCGCGAGTGGGGTTAAGTCGTAACAAGGTAGCCGTAGGGGAATCTGCGGCTGGATCACCTCCTAACGTAATCGAATCGGAATATGAGACTGCCACAACAATTATTCACCATGCAAAGTGGTTTCGCGTGGGCCGCGAGTCCGCGTAGATGGGCTCGTAGATCAGCTGGAAGATCGCTGCCTTTGCAACTGAGGAGATAGAAAGTCCCCGAAGCAAAACAGGCAGAGGCCCTGGGTTCGAGTCCCAGCGGGTCCAGTGCCGATGCACCTACCTGCCGTATGGTTGGTAGGGAAGGGTTGAAAACCTAAGTCCAAGCTTGGGTTTTATGATGCCGTGTATACGTGTGATACTCTGGACGCTTACTGGATGTAAGTGGAGCAGAGGCCGGATTTGGTATACTGTACCGTTCAGTGGATGGCTCGGCTCAAGCGCTGATGAAGGACGTGCCAAGCTGCGATAAGCCTCGGCGAGGTGCATGGATGTGTTGAACCGAGGATCTCCTAATGGGACATCTTAACATTTCGGTGTTGATCCCATGTGGGATCGGGAACGCCCCGGATTGAAACATCTTAGTAGGGGCAGGAAAAGAAACCAATATAGGGATGCTGTTAGTAACGGCGAGTGAAGACAGCAGAGTTCAAACTGAATCCACTCAAGAGATTGCGTGGAGATGTGGTGTTGTAAGGGCTTGACCGCTTGCAGTCCTCACAGGTGAAACCGAACTTGTCTGGAACGACAGACCATAGGGTGTGATAGTCACGTAGGTGTAAGCCTGAAGGATTGTGGTTTTGTCCTTGAGTACCGTGGGTCGGAATTCTCGCGGGAATCTGGGAGACATCAACTTCCAAAACTAAATACGTCTTGAGACCGATAGCGCATTAGTACCGTGAGGGAAAGTTGAAAAGTGCCCTCTGAAGGGAGGTGAAAAGTGCCTGAAATTGAATGGTGATGGAGCGATACAGCATGAAAGGATCTCTGCAGCGAAGGAAGCAGTCGCGAGGCTGTTGTACGAGTTGTGGTGCTGGTGTTGTATCTTACGTTTTGAAGAACGGGCCAGGGAGTGTATCCAAGTGGCGATGGCTAACCTCGTTATGGGGGGAGCCGGAGCGAAAGCAACATGCACGCAAACCCTTTTCAAGGGGCGCGTGGAGTCACTGGGTTACGACCCGAATCCCAGCGATCTAGGCGTGGGCAGGTTGAAGCGTGGCGAAAGCTACGTGGACCTGTGTCTAGGAGTGAAAGGCTAATCGAGCTGGGTAACAGCTGGTTCCTTCCTAAACATGTCGTAGCATGACCCTGCTGGAGATTGTCGACGTGGTAGAGCACTGATTGGGGAAGCTGGGGGGGAAACTCCTCACTCTCTTGTCAAACTCCAAACACGTTGTCGTTGTAGAAGGCAGGTAGTCCGGGCTACTGGGGTAAGCCTGTAGTCCGTGAGGGAGAAAACCCAGACCGGGGTTAAGGTCCTAAAGTGTCGACTAAGTGTTAATGTTAAAGGGAGTCCTAAGCCCAAGACAACTGGAAGGTGAGCTTAGAAGCAGCTATCCTTTAAAGAGTGCGTAACAGCCCACCAGTCGAGGTTTAGGGCCCCGAAAATGGACGGGGCTCAAGTCGACCACCGATACCCCGGAGCACCGAGAGGTGATCTGGTAGGAAGGCGTCTGGCATGGGTAGAAGCAGGGCTGTGAAGTCCTGTGGACCGTGTTGGAACGAAAATCCTGGCAATAGTAGCAGCATAGCTGGGTTAGAATCCCAGCCGCCGTAGGGGCTAGGTTTCCTCGGCAATGTTCGTCAGCCGAGGGTTAGTCGATCCTAAGGTGTATCGTAATTCGAGTACATCGAAAGGGAAACAGGTTAATATTCCTGTACCGATCCAACGTTTTGTGCTGACGTATCCGGGTAGGCTGAGCAGTGCCGTCGCGCTGTCCAAGCATTAAAACCCTTGGAGTGCTGTAATAGCGAGAAGAGGGTGAAGATGTGATGGGGAAACTCAGCTAATCCCAGGTGCCCGTGAAAAGGCTGTTGGATCGATCGTACCGAGAACTGACACAGGTGCCCCTAGCTGAACAGGCTAAGGCGTGTCGGGGTATGCTGGCTAAGGGAATTCGGCAAATTAGCTCCGTAACTTCGGGAGAAGGAGTGCCTGCCAAGAAGTTGGCAGGTCGCAGTGACCAGAGAGCTCCAACTGTCTAATAACAACATAGCTGACTGCTAATCCGAAAGGATGTGTACAGTCAGTGAATCCTGCCCAGTGCAGGTACCTGAAAACCCGGTTCAACGGGAAGAAGGGCCTGTTAACGGCGGGGGTAACTATGACCCTCTTAAGGTAGCGTAGTACCTTGTCGCTTAATTGGCGACTCGCATGAATGGATCAATGAGAGCTCTACTGTCCCTAGCCAGTGCCCGGTGAAGTTTACATCCCAGTGCAGAGTCTGGGGACCCCCAGGGGGAAGTGAAGACCCCGTGGAGCTTTACTGCAGCCTGCGGTTGGGTCGTGGTTTTGGATGTGCAGTGTAGGTAGGAGACGTCGAAGCTTGCGCGCCAGCGCGAGTGGAGTCGACCATGAGACACTACCCTTCCAAGACTATGATCCTAACCCAAATATTTGGGGACACCCGTAGGTAGGCAGTTTGGGTGGGGCGCCACGCCCTTGAAAAGATATCAAGGGTGCCCAAAGGTTGACTCAAGTGGATCAGAAATCCACTGAAGAGTGCAAGAGCATAAGTCAGCCTGACGTTATCCCGCATAATAAGGGATGACGAGAGGAAACTCGGGTCTAGCGAACCACTACGCCTTCTTGATGAGGGCTATTGATGACAGAAAAGCTACCCCAGGGATAACAGAGTCGTCGCCGGCAAGAGCACGTATCGACCCGGCGGCTTGCTGCCTCGATGTCGGTTCTTTCCATCCTGGCTGTGCAGCAGCAGCCAAGGGTGAGGTTGTTCGCCTATTAAAGGAGATCGTGAGCTGGGTTTAGACCGTCGTGAGACGTGTCGCACATTAGTTATGCACGGTATTTTTTATCGGTATATTTTGGTGTTGGCGGTCATAGCGGCTTGGAAACTCCTGTACTCATTCCGAACACAGAAGATAAGCAGGCCCACGTTCTGCACTGTACTGAGGTACGCGAGTCCTTGGGAACTGTAGACCGCTGCCAAACACCACTTTTAAAATCTAATTATCCTTTAGAAAAGCTCGACAGCCAAACGATTACTTTATGGCTTATGGGTGTGTTTACACTATTGGTGTCTGTGATGGTATTACTATGGGCCATGAGGGTATGAAGTATTCTCTGGCAAGCCGCGAGATTATTGCTGACAGCATTGAGGTGATGGTGGAGGCGCACAGGTTTGATGGTATGGTGATGATCCCGAGTTGTGACAAGATCACGCCAGGACACTTGATGGCAGCTGGGCGAATTGACATCCCGACGATCGTTGTTACGGGTGGCCCCATGCTGCCTGGTTTTGTCGATGATAAAATGCGTGATCTGATCTCGGTCTCAGAGGGGGTTGGTGCGTATCAGAGCGGTGGGATCTCAAAGAGGGAGATATATGAGCTTGAGGAGGGCGCTTGTTGTGGTGCAGGTTCTTGTGCGGGTCTCTTCACTGCAAATACCATGGCAGCTATGACTGAAGCGCTCGGGTTCTCACTTCCGGGTTGCGGCACTGTTCACGCAGTCGATGCCAAGAAAATGCGGCTTGCTAAGATGAGCGGGATGCAGATAATGAATCTGATCAAACATGGCGTTGGTGCGCGAAGTATTGCTGATAGGAGATCGTTCGAGAATGCTGTGATGGTGGATATGGCGATAGGAGGCAGCACCAATACAACACTTCATCTCCCTGCGATCGCAAGAGAGTTTGGGGTGAGCCTTCCACTTTCAACGTTTGATGAACTGAGCCGCAGGACGCCACACCTCGTTAATCTTCGACCGGGGGGCAGCAATTTCCTGTTGGATCTTGAGCGAGCAGGCGGCATTCACGCTGTTATGGAACGACTATCATCGAAACTTCACACCGATACGTCGACTGTTACTGGCAAGACACTTGGAGAAAATCTGAGAGAATTTGTGATCATCAACCCAAAGACGAACAAGGAAATCATCGCAACACTCGAAGAACCACTCCACGGTGAGGGCGGAATCGCAGTGCTGAAAGGGAATCTCGCACCAGGAGGCTCTGTTGTGAAACAGTCTGCTGTTAGCGAGAAGATGCTCGTGCACGCGGGTCCAGCGCGCGTCTTCGAAAGCGAGGAATCCTGTATGAAAGTCATTATGATGGGAGACATAACACCGGGCGATGTGATAATAATCCGTTACGAGGGACCAAAAGGAGGGCACGGCATGCGTGAGATGCTTTCGCCGACTGCGGCGCTTGCAGGTGCAGGTTTGATCGAATCGGTAGCACTTATCACAGATGGCAGGTTCTCAGGCGGCACGCGTGGACCCTGCATAGGGCATGTCACGCCAGAAGCAGCAGACATGGGACCGATCGCACTGGTTGAAGACGGCGACTTGATAGAGATCAACATCCCAGAACGTACACTCAACGTGAAACTCGATGCAGAGACTCTTAAAGAGCGAGAAGAGAACTGGAAACCACCAGAAAGAGAGTTAAAGGGATATCTTGCCAGGTACCAAAAAATGGTAAGCAGTGCATCCAATGGCTGCGTGATCGAGTAAAAATCAAGCGGTGGTGGATTAGGTAGAGGTGAGTTTGAGGGCGTTGAGTACCTCTTTCCCTAATTTTCCAAGTGTGCTTAAGGGTTCGGTTATTTCTGTTAATTCGAGGTATATCTCCCTGCGTTCGCCTGTTTCGTCCTGTGCTTTGAGTATCAGTTCTGTTTCTGAGATGCTTTTTGCGCGTATTTCTGTTACCAGCGGTTCGTAGATCTCTGCTATTGTAACCATCAGTTCATGGGCGTGTCTCTCTTTAACCACGTTTTTACCGTTCAGGTTGATTTTTAGGAGTTTGTCTTTTTGTGGTATCAGTTCTTCAGCTTTTGTGAGTACTCGTGTTCCAAGCTCTTTTATGCTTTGTAGGTTGATTGCAGTACTCAGTTCTTCCGTTTTCATTATGTTGTGTTCTCTCTGGTCTCGGTTAACGTAGATTATCGTTGGCTCGAAGCTCTCAGTGAGTTGTTAGTTCTGTGAGGACGTAATCCCCAATGTCGACATAATCCACGACGAATTCTTTTTTCAAGAGTGGTTTTTTCATTCCGACTGGTATTTTCACATCTTTTTTGAATTCTGTGACCCGGCGTAGCACACTCCAGAATCCAATCGCTCCCGTATTCGTTTCAAACTGGGAGGTTATCTCTTTATCGTAGAATAGTGTGAGTCTGCTGTTGTAGCTCTCGCCTTCTCGTTTCAGTTCAAGAGAGTATTCTTTGAAACTGATGGGATCGTTTTTGAAAAAGCCGTCAAGTAATGTCATCATCCTCTGCTCAAGCCCAGCAATCTTCTCATTCTCGCTTGCGACAATGGAAGTGAAAGAGTACACTCTGTTCTTTGCCCCGACATTACAAGTCCTGGAGACAAACTCTTTTATTTCTGCCGAACAGTCGAGGAGCACGTCTTTTTTTCCAAAAGATTCAAGTGTTTCATCGATTAAAAGAATAATTCGATCTTTGAACGATTCAATATCCTTTAAATCTGACTCTTTCTCGTACGTTAGTTTTTTAACTGCTTCATCAGCGTTAAGCAATCCCTCTTCAAGATCTGCCGCTTCTATCACAACAGCGATAAAATCCTGAAGCAGAGCCAAAAAGTCTTTTTTCAGCGGGAATTCGGTTGAATCACCATACATGTACCTCACAGCAGAAACGCTCCATGACAGAATATAATCTATAACACATAAATAGATTTCTCAATAGAGATGGCTGCAAATCCGTTGGGAATGAAGATGATAGCTATTATACTCTGTTATTTTTATTTATGTTTGATATGGTGGTTATTTTAGTCTCTGTTTTCTTTTTAACTGGATTTTTTAACTGGGTTCTATAGTATGTTGTCCAGTCGGTACTGTTTCGTTTCTTTTTTTATCTGGAATATATCTCTTGCAATTCTTGCTACGTGTTCTCTGTGTTCTGGTGGCGTGTAGACTCCGAATCGCCAGTTTTTGTGCTGTGATTTTTCAAGGGCTGCCACAATAGGTGACGCTTTCTCAAGCGGGATCGTTTTTTCGCTCGTTATTATCTGGGCTCTGCTCTCAGATATCTCTGGCGGTGGAGGTATGTCTACTATCACATATCCTGGGTC
>NJEL02000009.1 GCA_002254825.2 Methanosarcinales archaeon ex4572_44
CTTGCAGCGCATCTACTGGATGCATCCTCCACTTTTGTTGGGGTTGATCTTCTCGGGTATTATGAGAAACACGTGGTTCCAACATTTTTGATAAATCTCACCGGGACGGCAGGAGTGATGTATCCGCTTAAACTCGCGATATTTATACCTGTAATATATCTGCTATATACGTTCGACGAAGAGGTTGGGAGAGACGACGATCAGATGATCCAGAATCTCATCAATCTCATTAAGCTCGTGATACTTGTACTCGGACTCTCGCCAGCCGTGAGAAACACACTCCGGATGACAATCGGTGTCTGATGGATACAACAGAAACAGAGAAGGTATTTTATTCCAGTACGTAGATAAAGTATTAGTGATGAGCAGATATGATATAATCATTGTTGGTGGTGGCATCAGTGGGCTCTTCTCAGCCCTCATACTCGGCAAACACGGGAAGAAAGTGCTCCTGCTCGAAGAAAGAGAATTCCTCGGAGGCAACTGCAACAGCTACATGGTCGATGGATTCCAGGTTGACACAGGACCGCATGCCGTAACAGGACTCGTGAACGGTCCAACCAGACGAATCATCGACGAATACCTCGACTACACACCGATCTTCTTGGATTACGGCACCTACCACCTACGGACACCAGATGGTCTTGTGAACGTGCCTGCAAACATCACCGAGTTCGTTGGCTTCGATCTGATCCCGCGCCGCGACAGACTCGCATTATCGCAGGCAATCACAAAAGCAATTACACTCTCAGCCTTCGGAATCGACACCACATCACAATCAGTCCACGACTTCCTACCCAAAAACCTATCCACCCATACACTCGAGTTCGTAAACGCGGTCTGCCATTTCCTAAGCGGCAGAGACATGAAGAAGACATCCGTCCACCGTGTGCTTGCAGGAAGCAATTTCATGAGTGAACCACTTGACGATAAGAAGAACGGTTCAAAACTCACAGAACATGTCACAGATCGTATCTCAAAACTGAGCCGACTTGCAACAAATAAAGTCTCCGAATCACAGGGATACCCAAGAGGAGGATTAAAAACACTCCTGAACGCAGTACTATATTCAATGCCACCAAACGTCGAAATCCAGACCAACCATAAGGTAAAAAGAATAACAACACTCGATGGAAGAGCAATAGGTGTTGAAACCGACGAAGAATCATTCGAATCCAGCATAGTCGTCCACTCAGGCTTTGCAAAAGAACTACCAGAAATGGTAAATGAACTACCAGCAGGCTACGTGAGCGACCTACGACGGATCGACCAGACAAAAAGCCTGACTGTGTGGCTCGGACTCAAAGAGGAGATACCAGAATTCAATTACATCGGCTCAGAGATATGGTTTCGAGAGCAACCGTACTGGGCAATGCCGATCAGCAACTACACTCCAGGACTCGCACCAAGAGGAAAACAACTCATTGGCTTCACATTCGTCATGAACGAAAAAAGAACGCTCAAAACTGAAAAAAATAAAGCTATGGACACGATCACGAGAGCCATACCAAGAATTGAACAGTTCATAGAAATGGAACACTGCCAGACCACAATACCTGAAAAAGCGGCTGTCACAATAGACGGATACATCGCAGAAAACAGGACGCCGATCAAAAACCTGTACATCGTAGGCACAGACGCAGACCGCCGAAGCATGGGCATAACACGCGCAGCCTACTCAACACTACACATGATACAAGAGATGAAAAACGACGGCAACCTGAAAGAAGAGAGAATAGTCTGATCCACCCCAAAAACAGATCGAAAGATATATATAGAAGCACTCTGTATGTAGGGAGTAAGTGAGCGGGATAGACTCTTTTTGATACTACCCCCACTCCCACTCCCCAACCCGCTCACTTACCCACCTCCTTTTCTCTGTTCTAAGCGCACAGGGCATTCCATAAAAACTTCCATTGAAGGATGATCTCCAAGGCTCTCTTTCATGGTCACGTCTTCTTTGACGGATAGACGAATGCTGTGATACCCAATGCATCTGTCAACACCATATTTGCTCGTACAAGCAGTGCGAATGTAAACCCTGCAGTGGGCGTTATTCCGAGCAGACTCAATGCGATAGCTGTCCCGCTCTCCATTATCCCAAGTCCAGCAGGCGTAATCGGCACGAACATGAGCATGGTTATCAGGGGGTGGAGCAGGAAAAATTCGAGATACGTGATTGGCAGGTTCATCGCCTCTCCGATCAGATACCACTGGAGTCCACTTACGACCCAGCCTGCCATATACAGTACTACGATCATCTTGATGTTCTTCCGTATCCTGATACTTGAGTCCTTGAAACTGAGAAAGTGCTCGATGAACCTGCCGATCAGCGGTATCCTGCCAAATAATCTCTCTGTGTATCTCTCATCGAGCCATGCCACCCCAAGCATAAGTCCTCCCACCAAGAGGAGCAGGATGATTGCAGGGACGATTGCAGACCAGAGGGTGACGCTTGTAAGATAAGTGATGTCTACTTTGGAGATTAGGTAAACTATGGCTGCGAGAGCGCCCCCAACCTTCAGCAGGAACTCAAGCCCCTGCGGTGCAAAGATACACGCCACAGCATCAGATGCTCGCACCTCTGCAATCCTCTTCAGGAAGACAGGCGTCAAAAGATAACCACTTCGACCAGGCGTGACATCTCCAATGAGCATCCCGCCGAGATGCGAGACCAGCACCCAGTGATACTCTATCCTGTGCCCTATCTGCTGTAAAAGGTAAAAAAGTCGATACGAAAGGATCAAGTCGAGTGTGAAGTATGAAAGGGCTGCAAGCACAAAATAGGTGATCTCTGTCTTCGCAATAACAGATACAATCTCGTCAATCTCAAACTTGTACGCTGCTATGTAAGCTACCAGCACGACACCGATCAGCGCCTGGATGATAAAGTATGCAGTTTTAACATAAGATGCTGATCTCATCGCACTGTAGAGTGAATCAATCCTTATTAAAAGATGGTGTTCGTCCCATAAACCATGACTCTTCAGCAATCCAACCGATTCACGTGTTATCCTGTGTTTGATCAGAGAGGCAATAAAAGCGATAATTGGGAGAAAATGAAAGTGGTGCGTGTGTTGACCGCAGGTGTTATCAGTGTTAATGGAGTTTTTGGTAGAGTTTTGGGAGCAGTGTTTCAATTGTGTCTTTGTTATTCCTGCCACCTGTGAGTGATGAGGTTTTCAGGCAGATAATGCCTTTAATTGGTGGAATTGGTGTTATAATTGTTTTTATTTCTCTATATTTTTTTAATTGTAGAAAATCAAAAAGGCTGGTGATGTTGATCCAGCGCCTCGTGTCTCTCAGTCTAACACGGGCGCCCCGAATATAAGAATTCAACAGTGCACATTCAACATTAATAACACGCCTGTTGAGAAGTTCGGCGAAGCCGAGACTCTCGCTGCGGTTAAAAGTTGTCTTGAATCGTGGGTGCCTGAATTGGTGGGCGTGACCAGTGGGGGTGTTGAGATTACACTTGATGAAAATAAGATTTCTCTGGTGGATACTGTTAAAAAGAAAACAAAGCTGTACAGAAAAGCGAAAAATGAGTTGTTGAATGACTCTGAGATTTTAAACACTCTGGGTAATGAGGCATATTATCTTGGACAGATGGATGAAGCGCTTCGATCCTACAAAGAGGCGCTTCGTATTTTTGAAGAACTTGGAGATACTCGAAGTGCTGGAATCGTGAAGGAAAACATTCGTTCAATAACAACCCATGAGTGAAAGACCCTGTTCGAAATGAGAATTGTTATTAACTCTGAACGTGTAACGGTTAGACGAGGTTGTTTCATGATTCTCTCGTTCTGGGGCAAAGGCGGTGTCGGCAAGACGACGTGCTCTGCATCTCTTGCCACGTATCTCGCGTCAAACAGAAAGAAGACCCTCCTGATATCAAGTGATCCCTCGCCCTCACTCTTTGACGTCTTCGGCTCAACGATCAGACCTGGCGGGATCAACAAGGTCTCTGGTCTTGAAAAACTTGATGTTATCGAACTGGACGAAGCAGTTGTTCTTGAGATGTGGAAGGAACGGTTTGGTGAAGAGGTCTATGAGGTTGTTTCCTCGTTCTTCCCTGTTGACGAAACCATCCTCGATTACATCGCTGGAGCGCCCGGGATAAGTGAAGAGTTTGTCCTTGCGTATCTACTCGACCAATACCACTTGGGCGGTTACGATTTCATTGTGTGGGACACAGCCCCTGCCGGGGGCACTCTTCGTCTCTTGAGACTCGAAGAACAGTTCTATGAACACCTCGGCGAGGCAGGAAAGCTCTACTTCTCGGTTAAAAGTGTGCTTGATAAAGTGAAACGTAAAGGCGGCAGGAATCCACTCGGAATAATTGACGAGTGGCGGGTTTTAGCCAAGGACGTTCTCGATTTCATGTCGTCTGACACTGTCAGAGCGTTTGTCGTCACAATACCTGAGTGGCTCGGCTATGCTCAGACCGAGCGGATCGTGGGAGAGCTTGGCGAGTTCAGTGTGAATATCGGAGGGATCCTCGTTAACCAGGTGGCTGAGACAGGTATCTGCCAGGGCGAGGTCTGGGACAAGAAGTCCGAGGTTCACGCCCATCACATGGATATGATAAGACAGGAGTTCGGAGATAGATATAAGGTGAAGAGTGTTCCAGTGCTCCCCTATGAGGTTAAAGGAGTTGATCGCTTGCTCAGGTTCTCAGAGAACGTGCTTGATCTGGTTGATATCGAGTCGGTGAAACCTTGAAGGCTGATCTTCTACTGGTTCATGCACCAAGCCTCTACGACTTCAGGGAAAAAGGAGTGCATCACGGTCCGATCAGTGATTTAATCCCTTCAACGCCAGTCTTTGAGCTGTACCCAGCAGGTTTTCTCAGCCTCCTAACATATCTCGGGAAGAGAGGATACAAGGTGCGGATACTGAATCTTGCAACGAGGATGCTCCTCGACCCATCTTTTGATATAGTGCGAGAGATAAAAAGAATTGATACTCTTGTCTTCGGCTTTGATCTGCACTGGATGGTTCACGTCCAGGGTGCTCTTGAGGTTGCACGAATCGTTAAGGAGATATGGGACAAGCCCATCATCTTTGGAGGATTCACCTCAACCATATTCGCCCATGAAATCCTGAAGAACTATAAACAAGTGGATTATGTGCTCCGCGGCGATACGACCGAAGAGCCTTTCAAGGAACTCCTCGATTGCCTGATCGAAGGAAAAGGTGATCTCGAGAGTGTTCCCAACCTGGCATGGCGGGACGATGGTGGCGCTGTCAGGACGAACGGCATCACTTTTGTTCCAGAGGAGATTGGAGATTACGCTATCGATTACGGTTTTGTTGCAAAGGAAGTTGTCAGGTCTATGCGACCACGGGGTTTTCTACCCTTTGCCAAGTTCTTCGGCGACCCTATCGGCATGGCACTTGCCTACAAAGGATGCATCTTCAACTGTGTCACCTGCGGCGGCTCATGCCACACATTCAAGAATTCATTCAATAGATCTGGTCTCGGATACAAGCCGCCCGACAAACTCGCTGAAGAGATACTCTCACTCAACCAGTACATGAAAATCCCGATCTTCCTCGTAGGAGACCTCCAGCTAAACCTGAAACATGCAAGAGCGATGGTTAAAGAGCTTAAGGAGAACAAGTTTGACGCACCAATCTTCTTCGAGTTCTTCACACCACCCAACCGAGAGACGCTTAATGTCTTGCGCGGAGCATCGGACGACGTCTTGCTCCACATCTCACCAGAGACGCACAGCGAACGATCACGCACCGCCTTCGGACGACCATACCAAAACAGTGAGCTTGAACGATTCATCGGAAACGCAGCAGAACTGGACTTTGAGAGAGTTGACCTCTACTTCATGGTGGGACTGCCATACCAGACATACGAAAACACCGTTGAAACCCATAAATACCTGAAATCGATAACAAATAAAATACCAGGGGCAAAAAAAATCCTTGACTACTTCATCTCACCACTTGCACCATTCATAGACCCTGGAAGCCTTGCATTCAAAAACCCGGAAAAATTCGGATATAAACTACGTTTCACCGATCTGGAAAGCCACAGACTCGCAATCGAACGTGCATCAAACTGGAAAAACACCTTGAACTACGAGACCGCGTGGATGACCCGCGACGAGATAGCAGGAGCATCTTACGTTGCAGCAGAAAAACTGGTCAAGCTGAAGATCGAAAACGAGATCGTGGAAGAAGACAGCGGAACACAAACGATCCAGTTGATAAAAGAAGCACGCCAAATGGTTGAGAGCGGAGAAGGGACTACAGAATCGATAACAATGCGGGAAACAGTCCCAGACGGAGACCTATACCCATCAAAAAACCTCCTCTTAACACTCAAACCAAAATTCTTCACAACACTCCTCAAAACAATCCTCAAACCATAAATATTATAGAATCTCCCTAAAAGAGAGATAAATATGAAAAAGAGAGCACGATACCTGATAATCCTCTGTTTGATCGTAGGAGGAATCCCTGCATCGGCTGGAGAAACACCAGACAGTGTCGTACTTCTCATAATCGATGGTCTCGGCTCGTACTACATCTACCCAGAGTTCATGCCCCACACCCTGAGCGGAACACCGCTTGAAAAAATAGATGCTCCCAACCTCATAGAGGGCGACGCGAGAGTTATAAACATCAGAGTGCCAGTCCCAATGACAGGACCCGGGCACTCGGTGATCGTCACAGGAGACCCTGCTGCAGAACCAGACACGCTTCCCATCACAACCACGATCTTCGACATCCTCCACGATGAAGGTTTCATTGCACTCGCTGTTATGGAAAAGGGCGATTTTTCGGGTATGCGAAGAGAACAGGACGCAATCTTATACGCCGAATCAAACTCGATAGACGAACCAGTCTTCAAAGTAGAGCACCAGCACCGACCCGTACCAACAGAGATCATCGAAACGATGGAAGAACGATGCTCTCTTATGCCAGAGTACATGAGGTGCGCCGAGGGCGCCGCAGCATACCAGAGATACAATCGATTTGCAATCGAGACCGCTGAAGACCTGGTCGAAGCGATGACAGAGAACCACCCAGATCAGCGCTTTATTCTGACAATCAACGTCGGCGGAGTGGACAGTGTCGGACACCACACAAACCATGTGACATACCTCCAGGTCATAGAAGGGGTTGACTCTGATATAAAACGCTTAAAAGACATCTGCGAAGAGAAGAAGATCGCATTCATCCTGACAGGAGACCACGGCATGTCTTTCAAGACACCCGAATCACGCGGCGGACACGCAGGGGATGACTACAAAGAGACGCCCGAGAGCATCCACACACCCCTCGTTATGAGTGCTCCAAACATCAGCCCTAAAATCATCAGCGGAGACTGGGGACAAGAAAACATCGCACCAACCATACTATCCATCCTTGATTTGCCAAACCTGCTCAGCACAGACTCCAAACCAATACCAATCAAGAAATATGCAAACCTCTACGTTATAACAGACGCAGACAGCGTCAAATTATACCAAGACGAGAAGCTGATCGGCGAAGAGGAGACTGGCAGAATCAGATTCAAAGACTTAAACGGAACATACAGAATCCTTGCAACCAGTGGAGAAACCAGAATCGAGAAGACTATAGTAGTGACAGAAGACAGAACACTTACACTCAACATGCCAGGAGAAACCACAAAAAGAGCGATAGAAACACGACACGCAATCGGCATAATATTAATACTCCTCATAAACACCACAGGAATCATACTGATCAAACGAATAACACGATAAAAAGCAGACCACTATCAGTATGTGTATTGGTTACTCGATAGATCCCTGGTCTTGTGGGTAGGTTTATGAGGAATGGGTGTGATGAAAGGATGGGAGCTGCAGATGATTTACAACAAATGGGCTTTCAACTCTCTTGTTTGAGGAAAGACCAATGGGTATTGAGACTCTGAGAAAAGTCGGAATAACACCTCTTCGGGTATTTTCGGGTAGGGGTGTGAAACCCCATCTGTCTCTCTCCTTTTACGATGTAGAGGGGATTGAAAGGATTTTCGGGATTGACACCACTCCTTTTTCGAAGAAGATGGTAGAACCTGACTCTTATCTGATCACGCATGCACATTCAGATCACTATGGTAAGTCTGCCATGTCCTCGAAACTTTCGGTTGCATCGAAAGAGACTGCAACAGCACTTGAACTGCTCCATGGGCGTGAATTCAATGGTTCAACCTTTGAGATGGAGGGGTCGTTTCTGATAGGCGAAACAGAGGTCTCGACCTTTCGCACAAATCATACTATAGGATCTAGTGCGTATCTGTGGGAGAATGAGTGTGGTGTCAGAATACTTGTCACAGGAGATGTGAAAGATTATAGAGAGCTTCCGTCGTGTGACTTGCTCGTGACAGAGGCAAACTATGGCGATCCATTTGATTCGGCGTGTTACTTCGAGGACGATTTAAAAAATTTCTTGGAAGTTGCGGGTGGTGGTGAGGTTGTCTTTGGTGCGTATGCTTTTGGGAAGGCACAGCGTGCAGTTACCACGCTTCGAAACTCGGGCTTCGAGGATCCAATCGGTATGTCACAGAAAAGCCTCAATCTCACAAAATCACTGTTAGAAGACGGAGGCGAGCTCGTAGGACTGAACAACGATGCAAACGTCTGGATCGTTCCACCCCACGAATTATCAGGCATTGAACGGAGCAACAGGTTCGTTCTCACATGCAGATCAGACTACTACTATCCTGCAATCCACTTAAGCGATCACATGGATGTAAGAGGCTTGGTTGCAATGGTAGAGCACTGCCAGCCAGAAGCCACTCTCCTCTACCACCCCAAAGGCGATCGGCCAAAAAAGCTTGCAGACCACCTGTTAAACGAAGAACTCTGCACAGCTATTGCCGCAGAAGATATACACCCGACCACACCTAAGCGAAAATAGAAAGATATTTGGTGATTGTTTTTTAGTGGCGTTTGTGGCGTATTGGTGTGTCTTTTTCTTTTGTGTGCCGTAGTGGTGTTGTGAATACGCGGTATTTGATGTTATCGTCTTTCAATTCTTCTTCTATTCGATGGGTTATGAGTCTTTCTGGTGTGTGGAGTCCTTTTACTCGTTCTACGATGTTTTGAAATCCTTTGAATTTGCCTTTTTCTCGTTCTTCTATCACTGCCCACATCAGTTTTTTGCCGATACCTGGCAGCAGTTCCAGCATGTGCAGTCGGGTGGTGAGTGGGTACGCGGTGTTGAAGAAGTTGATGAAACGCTCTTCGTTTTCATGAACGATCTTTTCGATTACGTATGGTAGTTCCTTTTGGGATCCATTTGTCAAGTCTTTATAGGCAATTCTACGAATTTGTCGTATTTTAGCAGTTTTAAGTTCTATTTTTTCTGTTGTTACAGGGGAAATCTCTTCTTCCGTGTGTATTTCCATGAGAACGAACCTTTTCTCGCCGATTGCCTGAACCAGTGGTTTTTTCTGGTAGCCGTGGTGTTTGTCGTCTGGATGTCCTATTGGTAGATAGTCTAAGATCCATGCTATTTGTTCTTTCTCTGGTCTTTTCTCTTTCATCGGCATGGCTATCTTCCCCGCTCAGTCTTAACTGCACGCCTTTTATAACTGCTATTATTTATATCCTTTTACTTGGTTTGAGTTGTGCAGAAACCAAAAGTGGGAGGATGTCTCTCGTGCGATAGATCTTGAAATCGCCGAGTGTGTGTGAGTGTGTGTTTACCCTTGCATTTCAATTTTTTCCTGGATTCTTCTGGTGTATGATGAGTTCAACTCTGATATTGCTTTTTTCTTTGCTATTTTCAGTTTGCTGTTCAGCTTTTTCACTTCGTTGTTGATCACTGTCTCTGGTTTTTCTGGTATGTATCTCGGAGTGTTGGTGGTCTTGTCCATTGTTTCTCTGATCCAGCTTCGTTCTTTCAGTGATTCAAGCGCGTCTCTTATTACACTATCGTCCATCTCTGTCGCTTCGCTGATGGTTTCGAGTCGTGGGCCGTGGAGTGCTATCAAGAGCTCGTATATTTTGACCTTGTCCTCGGCTGTGCCAAAGTGTGTGAGGAATTCTGTCGTCTCAGCGCTCGTTCTTTCCACGTGTGCTTTCTTACGGCGTGCCAATCTCTTGATCCGTTCGAGGTCCACAGCGTCACTCGCAAGTGTCACCAGGTTTTTCTCAACCAGTTCGTCGAACAGTCTTCTTCCGCGCTCGCTTCTGATAATGACAGCGTTCCAGTCCGTCTTCGCGCCTATCGCGCCGATTGATATGTCTGAAAGTTCTGCTGAAAAGTCTCTGCAGAGCGTGCAAGGGATATTAACGTGTTTGAAAGCGGTTTTAAGTGGAATAGATTCAATTTCACCATTTTTGTGCAACTCAAATGAATTATTCCTTATTCTAACACTATTTATTTCCCCAAGTTCTATTCCAAGCTCTTTCTCTATGAAACTTTTGAAGAACTCGTCGTAGAGGAAGTTTTCAAAACAGAATATGCCTATAACCGCTTTTATCTCAAAAGGATAGCGATCTTCAGAGAATAACTCGACCTTGCGTATGCCCTGCACCTGACAGGGAGTACCAACAATAGCTATCTTCTTAATCCCCTTCTCAAAAGCCTCTCGCAAACCCATCACAACAGGGCATATAGAGTACCTGGAACCTGCCGCGCTAACAACATCATCCCCAGTTGTGGCAACAATCGGCACAGGCTTAAGCGGCTCGCTCTCACTCACACCAGCCATAATAACACCTTCCACAGCACCAGATTCCAGGAGATACTTCGTAAGCGTCGTCGTGACACCACCATCCTGAGAGACGCCCCTGATCGCATCAGAATTCGCTCGTGCAGAGACGACACGATCAACGTATCCAAGATATCGATCGTTACGCACCGCGCCAAAGATCATCTCTTCCATCCTCGAAAAAGGCACGTAGAACTGTGGGCAGAACTGCGTGCAACTATTGCAGTGTGGATCGTACTCATCCTGCATGACAGGACGATCGTTCTCAAACCCGATACGGGGACAGATCCCAGCGCACGTGCCACAACCCGTGCACACACCCCGCTCAATAACATAATACTCAAGATCGTCAAAACACTCAAGCTCTGCTTCACGAGTATCAAATTCCAAACCAACCATACTAACAAATCACCTCATACCAAGTCACTAAAGACACACTACCATTTCTTATTCATATATTAGACTTACTACCAGTTTCAAATTGGAATTTTCTTGATGTTTTCAACGCTTCGTATTTCTTCATCTGGGTTGGATGGTGTTGGTTTTGGAACATTTTTGTGTTTTAGGTTGAAATCTGCGATGATCACTTCTTCTTGTTTTTCTTTGACTTCGCACAGTTTATAGGTTGAATCTTCTGCACTTTTGCATTTTCCGTCTACCAATGCACTGAAATAGTTTTTGTTTATTTGTCCGAAGATTGATGTTCCGCCGTGGAGACCAGTGTTTGCAATCAGGATGTAGGAGGGTGTTCTTTCGACGTGGCTGTGTGCCTCGTCCTGAAATCGTTCGTTTGCAGTTGCAGGGTTGAAGGCTGGGCAGAAGATCATGTCAATATCGTTTCCTCTGAAGTAGTGGGCTAAATCGTCAAAGTCTCTGCAGATCAGTATTATGAATTTGCCAAACTGGGTCTCGTATCTGTATATTTTGTCTCCAGGTATCATTCTTTCTTCCATTTCCATTATCTTGTATTCAAAAGCTGATGGTGTGATCTTTGGCTGGTAGGGGACATCAGTATTGGATTTTATTATCAGTGGGCAGATGTTTTTGTTCTCTTTGTAGAAACTTCCACCGATAACGATCATATCAGGATATTTTTCTTCAATCTCGCTTATCCATTCTTCGTAGAGGCAGAGTTCAGGTAAGCAGACGATATTTGCACGATTTTCATGGCAGATGTCGAGTGCTGAAAAGATCTTTCTTTTCACTTCTTTTTTGTTTTTGGCAGTGAATGGAAACGATTCTGTCAGTTCAAAAGAGATCTGGGCTACAGCGATCCTGACGATCTCTTGTTTGGCCTCTGAGAGGCACACGGTCTGGATTTTAGGGAGGTGTATGTTTTTCTGAACGTACTCAAAAATGCTGGCAATCGCTGCGCCCCGTTCTTCAATTTCCATGCCTGTTATATTTTTGAGCTGTTCACATGCGTTTATTTTTTTATCGGTTGGAAGATATTCACACCAATCTCTTGCAATACTTACCATATTGCTCATCGCTATCTCCAGTGCCAGTGATTCTTGGGTGGGCAGTTCCTTTGCAGATCTGGCAGTGTATTGTCCAAGTTCTTCGAGCGGCGTGCCTTTTGATTCTTGGCATATCGTTCTTGATTTTTCCTGTATTTCACGTATGATCTCTTTTATTCGTTCATCGATTATTGGGAGTCCGCGTTCTAAGATTTGTGCTGCGCCTGGGGTTTTTTCTGCTGCGTCGTTGATCAGGTCTGCTG
>NJEL02000066.1 GCA_002254825.2 Methanosarcinales archaeon ex4572_44
TATTTATTTTTATTTTTGGTTTTTCAAACCTCTTTTCATCTTTCTTTCTGATTTTAACAACTCAACTATAGCAGAGCTGCGCGGTATTTGGATAGATAAAAAAAAGGATGAGGTAGGAGGGGGTAGATTGTATCGGTTTATTTTTTATTTTATTGTGGCTTCTCGTACAATCTGGTTTTGGATAGGATCTTTCCATCCTTTGGGTTTTGGATAGGATCTTTCCATCCTTTGCGTGTGGCTTTCTCGAGACTCTGTCGTTCGATTTTTCAATCTCACGTGCTTCATCTGCAAGAATAGCAGCTATTCGCGCTACCTCATGGCCTGCTGCTGCTGTGGAAGCGATATCTACGAGGTCTTTCATCATGAAGCACGCAGGGGTGTTGATCTCAGCAACCTTGTTGAGCATGTGCAGTGCTGCGAGAGCCTTTGCCTTGGCATAAGGATTTGCGAAACCGCCGTATTCAACGCATTTTTCTGGCTTTGCAAGTATGTGTGGCATTGTTGGAGTCTTGCCTGCCTTGAGTTCTTCTATCACACCATCGATCGTCTCCTGCACGAGTCGAATGGCGCCTGTCACTGCAAGGGTCTTGGTGACATCAGCGTTGAAGTTGACCATCTCCACTGTGTCGAGGTATTCTCTCTTTGCACCTATGAGTGGATCAACTGTTAGAACGATGTATCCGAAGCCTGCGTCTTCCAGTTTCTGGCGACCTTCCTTCTTGGTTGGTCCATCTGCTACCACTATCGTCGGCACGTCCTTCCAGATCTCACGTGCGGCAACGGGCCCTGGTGCCATTGCATTGGGGCTTATCATTATCACCAAGTCAGGATTCCATCCTTTGAGCTCCTCTGTCTGACTGGCTTCTTTCTTGCTCATCTTGGCGCCGCTGCTGAACGTCCGAGTCTCACTATCCTCTCTCTGAGCGATTTCGTCAAAGAGAAGGTCAATGACAATGGACGTTCCGATATTTCCCATTTTGATAAATCCTACTTTTACCATATTGGATCACCAGCAGTGGATTGGTCGATTAGCATATATCTTTTTTGGAATTATCCTACCACCTTCCATACCAAAGTTTTATCTTTCAACACGCACAGACTCTGGTCAAATAATAGAAGAAGTTCTTATGCCAGTCGATACAACAGATCTCTTTAATGAACTATGTGTTGTGGAAGACCAGGAATCACTCCTTATTGTTTTGAAGCGATGGGCAAACAGATACAGCATCTTTGACCTCGTGCAAGCTCAGGGATTCACTGCAAAAGAGCTAAAAAACCTACATCCACCATCTTATATAAAAGAGCTATCTTGGAAGCACAGCGAATGGCTGATCGCCACGATAAAAGAGATACGATCTGCACATCTTCAAAAGAGAGAAACGATGAATCTTGAAGAGTACTACGATTTTATAGAACGCATCAGAGAGAACTTGATCAAGGCCGAAGATCGCGTTGAGAGAGATGCACAGACACTCTACAGCCTGTGCGCCGCATACCACCTTTTCATAACCAAAACCCCTATGCACATGGTTGGCACACCCTTTCCCGGCGGATTCAAGGTTCAGAAGATCGGCGAAGAATACTTCTGCCCGGTAAAAGAGAAACAGAAAGACGTCCCAGAAGCGCTCTGCAAATTCTGCGTGGCAAAGCAACTTAAGATTTAAAAATAGTGAAAAACCTGCAGATTCAATGGTCAACCAACATTTCACCCAGTGTTTTTCCAACATAGAGGAAAATACAAGCTTTGTTAATCTCTCGTCTGAATGGCTGGTGTACGACAAACACCATCAAACATTATATACCTATTGAGAAACAATATGTTCTCTGGTCTTGAGCGACCTGGTATTAATGTGAGGCATAGGATTATGAGCGAGTATGGACCTATTTCGGGATCGACAATATTCACAGCGTTGAGTGAGGAAAAAACTATTATAATGGCTGCAAACACTAGAGTTGCCCTTGTGGCACCCGGGATTTTCCGTGCAGCTAAAGAGCTTGACACCGCTGTGATAATGGAGCTTGCAAAGTCAGAATCCAACTTAAAAGGCGGTTACACTGGGCTTACGCCAGAACTTTTCTCTGAGAAGATGAACGCTTACACAGAAGAGATTACATTCGATGTTTGGGCACTGCACGCAGATCATATCACCATCAAGGACGGTACGCGCGAAGAAGTGGAGGACACAAAGAAACTCATCGATGGGCAGGTTGAAGCAGGTTTCACCTCATTTGCAATCGATGCATCACACCTCTTCAACTTTGAAGGTGGAGACCTGCGAGAAGAACTCGCAGATAATATAGACATCACGACCGAGCTTGCCAAACACATCGAGAAACGTATGAAAGGGAGAGAATACGGACTCGAGGTTGAGGTGGGCGAGATCGGGAGAGAAGATGCTCATGGGAGAGTTCTTACCCGTCCAGAAGAAGCAGTCACCTTTATCACGGCATTAAACGAGAACGACGTATACCCACAGGTGCTTGCCATAGCAAACGGGAGTGCACACGGCAACGTCTACGATGAACGGGGAAACCCAATACCACAGGTCTCAATCGACATACCACAAACCAGGGCAGTTGCAAAAGCACTCAGAGACAACAAACTCAACGTGCAAATTGCACAACACGGAATCACAGGCACACCACTTGAACTCATAAACACACAGTTCCCCAAAGGCGATATAATAAAAGGCAACGTGGGCACACACTGGCAGAACCTCGTCTGGGACATAATCAAAATCTTCGAACCAGGCCTCTACAACGAGATACACGAATGGACACTCAACAACTACCGAGAAAAGGCACCCGATAAGAAAGACGAACAGATCTTCGGCACCTACAGTAAAAACGCAATCAAAGTCTTCTTTGACAAAATATACAACGTGGACGACGACACAAAAACCGCAATCGAAGCACAAGCATACGCAGACGCCCTCAAATTCTTCAAAGCATTCTCAAGCAAAGGCACAGCAAAACTCGTACGAAAAAAGATCAAAAAATAAAAACAAAAAAACCTATCCTACAAAAAACCCAAAACCAATCTTTCACCTATTTTTTCCATCATCCACAAACTTATGAATTTCAAGTCTTATGACAGTGAAGATTATGTCCTGGAGATTTGTCGATATTGATCGGATCGATGGGTATTTCAGCGCTGCCCTCTTCGAGTCAATAGGAAAACACGTTGGTTCTGGTAGGGTTGACGAGACCGTCCTGTTCTGGCGTGTCAAAACTCCAACTGTGTATCTTGGGTATCACCAGTATGTCGAGGATGAGATACATGAGGATTACTGTGCAACCAGCGGTGTTCAGATAATAAGACGTGTTCTTGGCGGCGGATGTGGGTTTTGTGACAAAAATCAGATTCTTTTTTCTATTATCGGGCGTGAAGGCAGTGGAGTGGTCTCGCCAGACATCCAAAAAGCGTATTCGTGTGTCCTTGGAGGGGTGGTAGCAGCTCTCAAGACTCTTGGTTTTGAGGGTGAACTTGAACTCACTCGCAGCGCCGTCTACATGAGAGGTCGTAAAATTTCAGGGAGTGCACAGGGCAGGTTCAACGGTGCCGTGCTCGTCAATGGTAGTTTCCTCTTGGATTTTGACTTTGACGAGATGGATCGAGTGCTCAAGAACCCTACAAAGAACCTGGCAGAAGATGTAACCTGTGCACGGGACGGAATGATCACGCTCTCTGAGCTGATTGGTTACGATTCAGACATTGAGTATGTGAAAAATGTACTGAAGCGCGGATTCGAAACCGCACTTGGAATGACTGCCAGACGTGGTGCACTCACAAAATCGGAGATCGAACTGGCAAAACACTTGAGCAAACGACACAAAAGCCGTGATTGGATCTATCGGCTTGATGAAAAGCGGAGAAAGCGGTTAAGGCGTAAAAGGGGGCGAGGAGATTAACGTAGAGTCACTATACCCCGTACTTAATAGGTACAGGGCTTGTTGGCGTTTTTGGCATATAAAGGTTTCGTTTTTATTTTTGTGTAGAGTCATCCCTTTTAGCAACTTCCGATTTATGCATCTTGGGTCGTGCATGAAGGTATTCATAGGTTGTGTGGAGCGCCATGCTTTGAGATGTGAAAGCGCTGGTGTGGTCCCCTATGCTTCTGCCTTTCAGCCTTTTGGTAGTAAAGCTTGCGGAATGCTTCGTTTTGATAAAACTTTTCTTAAAAGTTTTGTGGACGTGATCTACGTTCTGCATTTTATATCTGGTGCATCGGTAATCTATGTTTAGGGATATTAACATGTGTAGTGTTTGTGATTGAAGCCCCTGTGATCTTTACCTGCCCAAGACCGAAGCACCATCAACAATTTTTATATTTTGTATGTTATAGAAAAGCGTGAATGTTATGTAGGATCGTTGACATTAACGTATTTAGGAGGCAATATCAATGAAAATTGAAGGATATGAAGTGCCAGAAGAACTTTACTACACCAAAGACCACCTCTGGGCAAGGGTTGAAGATAATGGAAACGTTAGAGTTGGGATGGACGCATTCGGCGGAACGGCGACCGGGGAGATCGAATTTATCGATCTGCCAATGGAAGATGATGAGTTTGAGGCAGGCGAAGCTTTTGGATCGATCGAATCTGCAAAATGGGTCGGCGGGCTTACGATGCCAGTAACAGGTACGGTCATCGAGGTTAATTCCAAGATCGAAGACGAAACTGGGCTCATGGCAGAAGACCCGTATGGTGATGGCTGGTTTATCCTGATCAAACCGTCCAATCTGAAGGAAGATCTGGAAAAACTCATTCACGGAGATAAAATTAAATCATGGTTTGAAGAAGACATTGAATCAAGATAGTAGATAGTTAAAACGATTTTTTTTACTTTTAAATCTAAATTATTACATTCATTAGTATCAGGCGCTATTCTTCTAATAGAGTCTTTTAGATTCCGTCTATACCTCAGCGTCGCTATACTACTAATACAGCATAGTTTCAAATGTTTTTCACATATCTTGCTTTTAACAAGTTTTATAGGTAATTTATGAACTATAGACTTGGCTCCATAAATTCTTATATGCAGAAAACTCTAATATATCTCAGTGCAAAAGAGGTTGTTATGGTTCTTAGGATAGAGGGTAAGGTCTGGCGCTTCCCAGATAATATTGATACAGATCTGATCATACCAGGGAAGTATCTTCGCACAACCGATCTTAGCGTATTCGCGGCTCATGCAATGGAAGGTATAGACCCGGATTTTTCAAAGAAGGTTTGTGGGGGCGATATTATTGTTGCTGGCAGGAACTTCGGTTGTGGCTCGTCCAGAGAACAGGCGCCTCTGGCGTTGAAGTATGCTGGTGTTGGGTGTGTTGTGGCAGAGAGTTTTGCACGCATATTCTTCCGCAATGCCATAAACGTAGGATTACCGATCACAGAAGCACGTGTTGGGTGCAAAGAGGGCGATCGTGCTGTGGTTGATATCGAAGCAGGCACTGTAACATGCGACGGAATTGTGTATCAAGGCACGAAACTTCCAGATTTTCTCGTGGAAATACTGGTTAATGGAGGACTTGTTGCACATCGAAGGAAAGAGAGAAGATGATATTTCCCCAGGACTACAAATACGTGGGTATCAGCGACCGCGTGCCAGAGGTGGGCGATCCGATATACTTTTCCACACGTTTTATAATAATAAAAAATGAAACACGGGAGTCATATCAAATCTACGCTGTCGAAAGTAGTGGCGAGGGTCTGATTCGAATAATAACCTCTATGGAACTGCTTGCAGATCAAGACGAGATAACTGTTCTCGATGAACTACTCGAATCGTGCAACATCGGCATCCTCGTTGAAGTGGCAGAGCGCCTCTGTCTCAACCAAATAAACACGGTCATCCTCACTGGGACAGATAGACATACCACGTTTGTACACATGCCTGATGCGAGCAAGCTATTCGAGATAGAGGTGATCGACATCACCCCGCCCAGCCCACCATGGCTCACATCTGCTGTTCGTAGGCTGCATGCTGCAGGCGTGTGGAGCAGACTTCCAGTCAGATTCGCTGAGAAGATCTTGGACTTGAGACAATTCGAAGACGCCAATACCATGTTCCCCTGCACGTCATCAGGCTTGAAGGGCAGGTATCTTGATAGAGCAACCACTGCACCAGATGAAACGCTGCTTGTTGGCTGTGACATCTCACTCCAAATCTTCAACCTCAAATTTCCCAACAAATTAAAGGAACACACCAACACATGCCCCCTAAGCAGAGAACTCCACACTCCAACAAAACCATTCATAACCAGATGCTGCCAATCAGAACGGACTGGACCCATAAATCTCAACGGCGTGCCAGGCATGGTGGTCCACTGGGGCGCATCAGAATACGATGTGATAGAAGCTGTAAAAAACCTGTACAACAACTGCAACAGCGAAAAAGAAGAATTTTAGGTATTTCATCCAATTTTTCCAATCTCTTTACCTTTGGAGGATTGTGAGGCTTACGTCGAGCCATGGGGCGTTGTGTGTCAGACTACCGATCGATATAACGTCAATTCCAGTTTCAGCATATTTTTCTATGTTGCTTGGGTTGATTCCGCCCGATGCTTCAAGTATGATTTTTTCGCGCAGACTTCTCTCCTTAAGCACTTGAATAATCTCTTTTATCTCTTGTGGCTTGCAGTTGTCGAGCATGATGATCTCTGCTCCGAGTTCTGCTCCTCTCACCGCATCACTCACGTTTTCGACCTCTACTTCGATCTTGCGTGTGAATCCTGCCGCTTTTTTTGCATTTATAACTGCTTGCCTTATTCCTATGAGTTTGATGTGGTTATCCTTCACCATCACGGTGTCTGATAGATTATATCGGTGTGGATCGCCGCCGCCTAGTGTTATTGCTTTTTTTTCAAATTTGCGAAATCCTGGAGTGGTCTTCCGGGTTCCAGCAACGATCACATCACCTGCGAGTCTTTTGCATTGGTGGGTGAGGCTTGCAATCCCACTCATTCTGCCGATGAAGTTCAGTGCGAGCCGCTCAGCCTTCAATATTCCGTTAGCAGGACCTGAGACTTCAAGTATTTCAGTTCCAGCCCCAACACTTGTACCATCGTCCACGCAGGATACGACTTCAATCTCAAAATGGTTGAAGACTTGCGAGGCTTCGTCGATTCCAGCTATTATGCCAGATTCGTTTGTTACCACTATAGCGTCTGTGGTTGTACTACCTGTGATCTCGGGGTAGATGTCTTCTCCAAGGTCTTCTTGCAGGAAGTGTTCGAGTTCACTTTGCAGCATAAACTTGATACGTTTTCATCCCTTCTTCTGGCTTGCAGTAGGGTTCTCGTCTCAACACAGCACTTTTAAGCAGTTCTTCCATCTCTCCTGGTTCTTTTCCTCTGATATCTATAAGGTTCTTATTATGTAAGAGGCAGGTCTTCAGTTTTGCATCGGATGTTACGCGCAGTCGGTTACAGTTCTGGCAGAACGTGGAGTTGTCGATTGGGCGGACAAGCTCGACCTCGGCACCATCTATGTAGTACTTTCTTCGCCTGTGCATACGTCGCTCAACACTATGCGAAGCTTTCTCATCCAGGTCTTTTTCAACCTCGTCCATATCTATCTGCTGATCTGGAAGCCCTTTAAAGTCCATGAGCTCGATTAACTGGAGTATCACGTCTTCACCACAGCCCCGTGTGAACTCCACCATCTCCCACACTTCTTCATCATTCAAACCACCCAACAGCACCATGTTCACTTTGACCGGGACGAGATCTGCAGAGATTGCTGCATGGATTCCATCCATCACTTTAGTGTGATAGTTTCGTTTGGTTTGTGTGATCGTGTCATAGACGTCTGGGTGGAGCGTGTCGAGGCTGACGTTTACCCTGTCAAGCCCGGAATCAGCAAGACCCTCCGCTTTCTTTGAGAGGAGCGTACCGTTGGTTGTTAGCGAGACATCCTTCAGATCGGGTAAACCGCTGAGTATATCGGGTAGATCACGCCGCAGTAGTGGTTCTCCACCAGAGAATTTGATCTTGTCCACACCATG
>NJEL02000010.1 GCA_002254825.2 Methanosarcinales archaeon ex4572_44
CAATAAGTGGCAATAACGCAGTTCAGAGGCGAATCAGGGATATGGGAATTGTCCGGGGCACTGAGATTGAGGTTGTGAGAAGAGCACCTCTTGGCGATCCTGTGGAGTTTCGTCTCAGGGGGTACAACCTAACGCTTCGGAAAGAAGAGGCGGCATGTATTTCTGTGGAGGTGTAGTATGTTCGGTAGCAGGGGTAGGATCTTCGGGGCAAAGAAGATCCATGAGATTGAGGAGAAGGTGGAGCATGTTCATGAGGATATTGAGCACGTGCTCAAGTCCCACTCAGGTGATGAAGAGGTCTCTTCGCATCTGAAGGAGATTGATCGTCATTTGCATGAGCTTATTGCAGATAGTAAGAGTCTGGAGTCGGGTGTTCCGCTCGGGCTTCTTGCCGCGGGTGATGAGGGCGTAGTTCTTGGTTACTGTGGTGGCAGGGGGGTTGCGAGGAGGCTTCTTGAGCTGGGATTCACTCCATCATCAAAGATTAAGGTGATCGCAGGATTTCCAGGGCTTCTTGTTGATGTGAAGGGATCAAGGATTGCGCTTGGGCGCGGTATTGCTATGAAGATACTTGTGGATCTTGATGAAAGGTGGAAAGATAGTGATTAGAGTTGCGCTCATAGGTAATCCAAATGTGGGGAAGACCGCGATCTTTAACAACCTGACTGGCTCAAGACAGCATGTTGGGAACTGGCCAGGGGTTACGGTTGAGAAGAAAGAGGGTAAGTGCACACACAAAGAGACTGAAATGAAGGTTGTGGATCTTCCTGGTACATACAGCCTTGAAGCACATGCGATCGATGAACGGATTGCAAGAGACTACATTATTGATGAGAAGCCTGATGTCGTGGTCGATATCGTTGATGCATCGAATATTGAACGAAACCTGTATCTCACCCTCCTCTTACTGGAGCTTGAGGCAAACGTCGTCATTGCACTGAACAAGATGGATCTTGCAGCTTCTGATCCTCACCGATACCTATCTTGCAAATACCTATCCTCCAAGATGGCTCGCTATAAGACTCCTTGAGAGAGATGACAGTGTTATGGATTGGATAAGTTTATCGCCGAAGCGGGATCAGATTCTGGAGGTAGCCAGATGGTAGACGTGAATGCAGATACATTTGCAGAGGCACGATACAAGGCGATAGATCACATCCTACATACTTCGCTAGCTGGACGCGGTCATCATGCACTCACCACGTCAGACATGCTCGACCGTGTATTTCTACACAAACGACTCGGGATACCTGTATTTTTAAGCCTCATGTGGGCAACATTCCAATTCGCCTTCGCAGTCTCAGAGCCGTTCATGGTGATGCTTGAAAGCGTATTCGGATGGCTTGGAGGGCTTTTTGGCGAGCCTCTGACACCGCTCATCTCACTATGGGCTGACGGGATCTGTGGAGGCCTTGGGTTTGTACTGGTCTTCATCTTCCCGATCATGTTCCTATTCATCGCACTTGCAATACTCGAAGATAGTGGGTATCTACCAAGAGCTGCCTTTGTGATGGATCGGCTGATGTACAGACTTGGGCTTCACGGCAGATCATTCATACCGATGCTGATGGGCTTTGGCTGTAACCTCCCAGCGATCATGGCAACACGCTCGATCGATGGTGAACGGGATCGACTGATCACGATCCTGATAAACCCGTTAATGTCATGCGGTGCAAGACTTCCAGTCTATGTCCTGATCGCAGGTGCACTCTTTGGCGCATATGCAGGAAGTGCAATATTCTCGATGTACGTCCTCGGAATCGTGCTCGCAATAATAATGGCACTTCTATTCAGGAAATTCATACCAAGTCTCCGTGGAAAGCCAGCCCCTTTCATCATGGAACTTCCACCTTATCACAGACCTGATGCAAAGAGTGTTTTACTCTACATGTGGTCAAGGGCGGTGATATTCCTAAAAAAAGCTGGAACGATCCTTTTAGGCGGTGCACTTGTACTCTGGTTCATGGCATCATTCCCATGGGGTAGGGGGGTTGAATCAAGCTATGTAGGAATGTTAGGGCACATACTTGAGCCGCTCGTAAGCCCACTCGGCTTTGACTGGATGGCTGCAATCGCACTCTTCTTCGGATTTCTCGCAAAGGAGATCGTTGTTGAGACATTAGGAATCCTGTACGGTGTCGGAGGATCGGGCGCAATCACAGGCGCTGTTGCAACCCACATGACACCCGTAACAGGTCTTGCATTCATGGCGTTCACGCTGATCTACCTCCCATGCCTTGCAACCGTTGGCATCGTAAAAGCAGAGACAGGCTCATGGAAATGGACAGGTTTTATGGTGCTATACCAACTCGTGCTTGCATACGTGGTTGCAGGAATAATCGTTGTGGTTGGAAATTTCATAATAGGAGTGCTATAGATGGATTTTAAAAATATAGGTCTGTATACAGCTTTAATTGGCGCAATAACTGCAATAGTCGGAATCTTCGAGATTCTCTTCGTCTTCACAGGGAGTGAACTCTGGATACCAGCAGACCTCTTCGGAGGACTCGCACTTCTCGTGATCGCAGCAGTCTACCTCTCAGGCATCGGTGAGCTTTTCACAAAAAAAGAAGAAGGACTATCGTTTGCCCTCACTGGAACGATACTCACCATGGTATTTGGCATCCTCTACACCTTAATGGCAGGCGCTGACTGGCTGATGTACACGCTCGGCGAGGCTGATGAATTTCTAATAATAAGTGAATTAAGACCAGAAATACTCATCTCTATAGCAGCACTCCCACTTACCATCTACCTGTTCAAAAGAAAAAGTTCACCAACAGAATGAAGAACAAACCACACTCACCCCGCACCCTTTTTTGTACCAAGGCAAGAAATAAGCTTTTGAGACAATACTGACACCCTCTACTGGTGTGATCAATAGACCAACCACTTCTTATCATCAAAACCGCAACATTAATTAGATAAAATGGTGGTAACAGGAGGTGTAAAATATAATTGTGATTCTGTTAAGAGGAGATTTGTCCGTGTCGTCTGAAAAATTTGTGTATTTTTTTGGAGGCGGTAGTGCTGAAGGAAACGCCTCAATGAAGGAGTTGCTTGGTGGAAAGGGTGCAAACATTGCTGAGATGGCGGGTATGGGCATACCTGTGCCTCCTGGTTTTACCATCACCACGCGTGTCTGCAAGGAGTATTATGCCAATGGCAGGAAGTATCCTTTAGGTCTTGAAGAAGAGGTGGATGAGAACCTTTTGAGGCTTGAAGAGATGTTCGGTAAGAGATTTGGTGTGGGTGAGGATCCCATGTTGCTTTCTATCCGTTCAGGAGCGCCTGCGTCAATGCCTGGTATGATGGATACTGTTCTCAACCTCGGCTTGAACGATGAAACGGTCGAGGTTCTCAGCAGGAAGACGGGGAATGAGTTGTTTGCCTATGATAGCTATCGGCGTTTCATCACCATGTTTGGAGATGTGGTGCTTGGCATTGAGCATGCCAAGTTTGAAGAGATACTTGCTGCAAAGAAGAATGCTTTTGGCGTTAAGCTGGATAATGAACTTGGGACTCGCGCATTGAAGGAACTTGTTGACGAGTTCAAGAAGCTTGTACGAAGTGAAAGTGGTGAAGATTTCCCACAGAATCAGAAAAAACAGCTGTGGATGGCAATAAATGCCGTTTTTGATTCCTGGAATAACAAGCGTGCCATTACATACAGGAAACTGAACAGGATTCCTGAACACTGGTGTACTGCGGTCAATGTCCAGTCTATGGTTTTTGGGAACACGGGTGAGAACTCAGGAACTGGCGTGGCATTCACAAGGGATCCTGCAACAGGCGAAAAGCGATTCTTTGGCGAGTATTTGGTGAATGCTCAGGGCGAGGACGTTGTGGCAGGTATCAGAACACCACAACCCATCGAAGACCTGAAAAATGCGATGCCAGATGTGTACAATGAGCTTGAGTCGATCTACAAGCGAATTGAAACTCATTTCAGAGACATGCAGGACATTGAATTCACCATCGAAGATGGAACGCTCTACATGCTCCAGACCCGAACAGGCAAGCGGACAGCAACAGCAGCTATCAAGATAGCTGTGGATATGGTGAAAGAAGGTTTGATCGATGAAAAGGATGCCGTACAGCGCATAAAACCTGAACAGCTTGACCAGATCTTGCATCCGATAATAGATCCAGATGCAACAGTCGATGTGATAGCAAAGGGCTTGCCAGCATCTCCAGGTGCTGCTGTAGGCAAAATCGTATTCACACCTGATCGTGCTGAAGAACTCGCTGCAAATGGTGAGAAAGTGCTCCTCGTGCGCACCGAGACCTCGCCTGATGACATTGGCGGGATGAACGCTGCAGAGGGCATTCTCACAGCACGGGGCGGCATGACATCTCACGCAGCGGTTGTTGCACGCGGTATGGGCAAGAGCTGTGTTGCAGGCTGCGGCGAGATCACGATAGACGAGGCAGATAAAAAGATGACAGTTGGAGACCTCGTCTTCAAAGAAGGAGATTACTTAACTATCAACGGATCCGAAGGCGAAGTGATAAAAGGAGCCGTGGAACTCATCGATGCGCGGATAGGTGGAGAGGTTGGAGAACTGCTTGTATGGGCAGACGATATCCGACGCCTTGGCGTGCGCACCAATGCAGACACGCCCCACGACGCAGGGATCGCCCGTGGTTTCGGGGCCGAAGGCATCGGATTATGCCGCACAGAGCACATGTTCTTTGCAGAAGAGCGCATACCAATCGTCCAAGAGATGATCCTTGCAGAGAGCGAAGAAGAACGAAGAACACCACTCGCAAAACTATTAGAATTTCAACGTGAAGATTTTAAAGGAATATTCAAAGAAATGACAGGTCTTCCAGTAACAATACGCCTACTGGATCCACCGTTGCACGAATTCCTGCCAAAAAAAGAAGAATTAATCGAGAAAATAAACGTACTCAGGTCAAAGGCAAAACTCTCCTCAAACGAGGGATCAGAGCTTGAAAAACTTGAAGAGATGAAGACACGAGTGGAAAACCTACATGAATTTAACCCGATGCTTGGCCATCGAGGCTGCAGACTCGGAATCACGTACCCAGAGATCTACAACATGCAGGTCCAGGCAATAATCGAAGCAGCCGTAGAACTCGCAAAGGAGGGAGAGACGATCACACCCGAGATCATGATACCACTCGTAGGCGAACTGAACGAGCTCAAAATAACAAAGAAGAACACAATAGAAACGGCAGAGAAGGTCATGCAAGAGAGAGGCGTCAAACTCAACTACCAGATTGGAACCATGATAGAACTGCCACGAGCAGCCATCACAGCAGACGAAATCGCAGAAGAAGCAGAGTTCTTCAGCTTCGGAACAAACGACCTCACGCAGACAACATTCGGATTCAGCAGAGACGACGCAGGAAAGTTCCTCCAAGAATACATCGAACAAGGCATACTCCCACACGACCCATTCGTAACCCTCGACCAAAAAGGCGTTGGAGAACTGATGAAGATCGCAATAGAAAAGGGACGAAGAACAAATCCAGAGATAAAACTCGGAATATGCGGCGAACACGGAGGCGACCCAGAATCCATCAGATTCGCAGACGAGATAGGACTCAACTACGTAAGCTGCTCGCCATACCGCGTACCAATCGCACGGATCGCAGCAGCACACGCAACCCTAACCCACAAACAACCAAACAAACGATAAGTCTTGCTTCGGGTGCTTTGGGTTATGTTTTGAGTGGTTTTGCATCTTTAAACCCTTCTCTTTGCCCAGTTCCAGCTTCGGTTCTGAGTTTTTCGGGGTGTAAGAGTAGTTTCACTGTGTTTTGCGCGTGCTCTCGTGTTCGTTCTTCTGCGAGCCATGCGAGCTCTCTTTCGTCTGCTGCTTCGTCTTCGTGGACAAATGCTTCGATTATGTGGGTGTTTGTCATGAGTTGTGCTGTGATCAGTCCTTGCGATGCTTCGTGTGCGCAGGTCTTGTCGATCGTTTCTGGGCCTGGCATCCCGAGTGCCATGACGATGTCGCAGTTCTGTTCTTCTATGAGTTTTTTGGAGGCTACTGGCAGGTCTTTCACTCCTGGTACTACGCAGTGCTCTATTTTGACTGATGCATGTTTTTTTATCTCGTTAATGGCTATTGCGCCCATTTTGATGCGTGCAAAGGTTGTCTCTGCAATGCCTATCTTTCTGTCCACGTTCTCCCCCTGTTTTATCTGCTGAATGTGCTCTCTGCTGCATCCATGCCGTCACCGATCCGTTTTATTATGTTGTATTCTTTGAGTACCATTTCGAGTGTCTGAATGGTTGTGAGCACGTCGCGTTCTGTGAAGTTGCCCATTGTAGCGATTCTGAAGATCTTGCCTGACAAATGTTCCTGTCCGCCTGAGATCTGGACGTTACGTTCAAGCATCCCATTTCTCAGGTTTTTGTCGCTGATACCCTCTGGTATTTCCATGGCTGTGACCGTGTTTGAGTATTCGGTTGTGTTGTTTAGCTGCGGGAATAGAACTATTCCCAGTGCTTCTGCAGCAGCCCTCATTGCCGAGGCTGCCCTTCTGTGCCGTTCTTTGCGGGTTTCGATCCCTTCCTCCTTTATGAGATTAAGCGCTTCGTGCAGGGCATAGAAGAGGGTGACTGAGGGCGTGTATGGCGTCTGTGTAACCTCTTTTGCTGCAGATTTTCGATATGCCCGCAGGTCCATGTAGTACGGTGGGTTTTCTACTATAGCATTCCAGGCGGAATCGCTCACCGATAGTGCAGAGAGCCCTGGTGGTGCTCCGAGGCACTTCTGCGAGCCCACTATTCCAATATCAACGTTCCATTCATCAACCAAGACGGTGTCACCGCCGATAGAGGTGATTCCATCCATTATAAAGAGGGCGCCGTGCCGATGGGCGAGCTCGCTCACCTCTTTTGCAGGGTTCTTGATGCCAGTGGAGGTCTCGTTGTGTACCATTGTAACCACTTTCGCACCTTCGACGAGTGCTTCTTCCACGGAATCGAGATCTATCGATCTGCCCCACTCGAATTTAACAGGTTTTGCTTTCCCGTATCGTTCTGCTATGAGGGTGAATCGTTCTCCGAACTTTCCGTTCTCGATAGTTACTGCTGTGTCCTCTGGTTCAAGCAGGTTTCCGAGTGCTGCTTCCATCGCAGATGTCCCGCTTCCAGTGATCACAAAGATCTCATTCTCTGTTTCGAAGAGTTTCATCAGTGTTCGGCGGGATTCATCATAGATCCTGCCGAACTCCTTGCTCCGATGCCCGATCATCGGACGGCTCAATGCCCGAAGTATTCGTGGACGCACAACCACGGGACCTGGTATCATCAAAAGAATATCTTCACGTTCCATATTCAGGACTCCACAAAAGTCTTCATGGTCTATACAACAGGGTGCATGTATACTTTACTATTTTTTCACTCGTTCCGAATGAACCAGAGGAGTCACTTTCACTATTCTATATCGATGTCATTAGGATCGACAACGATCTCCCGCTCTCCGCGGTATTCAGAAACTTTTCCACAGAGTGTGATCTCTTCTCCCGCATTGAGTGTGGATCTCATCTCTGCACCTTTTGGAACGAAGATCATGATCCTGCGCCCCTCGCTATCTTTTAGGTACAGTATCAGATGCCCGCCCGTATTTGTTGTGCGCATCTCTATTATGACACCCTCTGCCTGTACCCAGTCCCCGATCTCCGCAGAATCGCTGTACTCTTGATACTCGCCATGCGGGAGAAAGGTTAGGTATGCAACGGCGAGCGAGAGGCTTGCCATCACAAGGAGGATTGTTGCAATCTTTTCCTCGCTCTGCATAGTGTAAAGTCCTACTATTATCTCGTCTCTTCTCTCCTAACTCCTTCATCTTTCATAAACTTATTTCTGTCTTAAGTATTGTCTGCAATTGGGAATTTTTTAAAGCTATCCAACTGTGGGAATTCTGTTCCAGATACAAATTGTTGTTTGAGGTTGTTGGGAAGAGTTTTTCCATGAATTATAGGGTGGAAGCGTTGGCCCGATCATTTTTGTCAATCGCAAGTCTTGAGTGTTGGGTGTTGTTGGATCAGAAAGCTTATAATTAAAAAGGGTTTCATGTAACGTTGTATTCTGTATGTTGAGGGAACTTATGAAGCGTAACATAGTAGTTGAGAAGATTGCTGAGACGCCTATCGAAGAGCAGGCGATGGAGATCGTTGAGCGGAAGGGAATAGGGCATCCAGACAGTATTGCTGACGGGCTTGCTGAAGCGGTGAGCAGGGCGCTCTGCAATCTGTACAAGGACGAGTGTGGAACGATACTGCATCACAACACTGATCAGGTAGAGATTGTGGCAGGTTCTTCTGCACCCGAGTACGGTGGTGGCGAGTTGATATCACCGATCTATGTGCTTTTGAATGGTCGGGCGACCAAGGATTTTGAAGGCACGCCGATTCCAACTGATACGACGGTTATCGGGGCTGCAAGAAAATTCCTGGAGGAAACCATACTCAATATCGATCTTGAACGACACGTGATACTTGATTGTAAGATAGGGAGCGGATCAACCGATCTGCAGAGTGTCTTCAAACGTGGACAGGTTCCACTCGCAAACGACACATCATTTGGCGTGGGATTTGCACCCCTCTCCGAAACAGAGGAACTCACATACAACACCGAACGGTTCATGATCGAAGACCTCAGAACAAAAGAAATTCCCGCAATCGGCGAAGACATAAAGGTGATGGGTTTCCGAGAGAAGGACACCATCAATCTCACAATCGCATGCGCCATGGTGGGACGATACGTGGACGATCTCGACGCATACATAAGCATCAAAGAAGAGATCGCTGACCGAGTTCTTGACATGGCAGTAAAGCAAACCGAACGTGAGGTCAGGCTGATGATCAACACGGGCGATGACCTGAATGCAGGCTCGGTCTATCTCACCGTCACAGGAACCTCAGCCGAGATGGGCGATGATGGCTCGGTCGGGCGTGGCAATCGGTGCAACGGTCTGATCACACCGTGGCGTCCGATGAGCATGGAAGCGACGAGTGGGAAGAACCCTATAAATCACTCTGGCAAGATCTACAATCTCCTATCAAACGAGATGGCACGTGAAATAGCAGAGAAAGTGAGAGGCATCGAGGACGTATACATTCGCATACTATCACGCATCGGGTATCCGATCGACCAACCACTTGTTGCAAGTGCACAGGTGGTACCCGAAGAAGGCTCCGATATGAATTTGATCGAGCGAGAGGCTAACTCTATAATGGACCAATGGCTTGAAAACATAACAACTATAACAGAGATGATCGTTCAGGGCAGAGTAAAAACATTCTGAAAAAATGATTGTAGATGATTCTTACGAACGTGGGCAGCAGTTGGTTACACAGCAATCAACTATACGAAATCAATATCAGCAGGGCACACGCCGCTCCTCTCTGTGATCCGCCCGAATCTTTTGACAAAGCCTGCAACTCTCATTGTTCCAAAGGTAACTGTCAAGAATATGGAACAGGTTGCACAGATCTTCGGACCTGCACAGAACGCTGTGGCACTTGCTGTTGCAGACTCCGTGGAGAATGGGGTGATACCTGTGGAGAGGGTTGAAGACTTGGTGGTTGTTGCAAGTGTATTTATTCACCCCGATGCCCGGGATTACAGTAAGATATATCGCTATAATTATGGTGCGACAAGGCTTGCACTTGAGCGTGCAATGGAAGAATTCCCTGATATTAAAACCGTTATTGATGAGAAGGACAGGGCAGCGCATCCAATAATGGGTTTCAAGGTAACACGACTATGGGATCCGCCATATCTGCAGGTAGCAATCGATATACCTGAGATAGGTTATGTGCAGCGGATACTTAAAGAGATGCCAGAGAGCGACCATCTGATAATCGAGGCTGGTACCCCGCTCATCAAACGCTATGGTGTGAATGTGGTGGAGCAGATCCGTGAGGCACGTCCCAATGCGTTTATTGTTGCTGATCTGAAGACGCTTGACACTGGGAATCTTGAGGCACGGATGGTTGCCGATGCCACGGCGGATGCTGTTGTGATTTCAGGGCTTGCACCAACCTCAACGATCGAGAAGGCGATACGAGAGGCAAAGAAGACAGGGATATACTCGGTTATTGACATGCTCAATGTAAAAGATCCTATGAAGCTCTTGAAGAGCCTTGCCGTCAAGCCAGAGGTTGTTGAACTGCACAGAGCAATAGACCTTGAGAACACTGGTGCTCTTGGCTTGGATGTGATATCTGAGATCAAGGAGTTGTCAGACAAGATCCTCGTTGCGGTTGCAGGTGGCGTGCGGGTGGATAAGCTCTCGCCAACCGATCAGACGATAGATGAGGCGCTTCAGGCAGGTGCCGATATAATCGTGGTTGGTCGAGACATCACCAAGGCAAAGGATGTGCGTCTCAAGACAGAACAATTCCTCGAGCGTATGAAAAAACCCGAGATTGATCAGTATCGTGTGATGACCGACTTTTGAGCTATAAACGATAAAGCTTATCACCAAGTAAGATGTAGGGTTTGATCTGATGATGTTTGAGGATGATAGAGAGGAATTCATGCATCCGATTGCTATAGTTAGGTCGGATGACAAGAATAAAGTGAACACGGCGTTATGCGATCTTATAAAATATGCTCGCATATCATTCTCCGACAACCCGCGGACGATGGATCCTGAGGTGGCTGACGAGATACTGGTTGATGTGATGAACAAGCCTCTTAAGAATACTTGTTGTGCAGCGGCCGCTGTCTCCATAATGGAGGATGCAGGGACAGCCATAAACAGGCTTCGGAAGATACACCCGCCAGCACACATAATAATTGTCAGCCCGAAGTATAATAAATATGCTGAGGTTGCAAGCAGGATACCTCATATGCCAGAGATCAATCTGACAGTAGATCTCTCACGCCACTTGACCAAGAAATAGGTCGGTGTGAACTCGGTCTCTTTCTGTATGCTACTTACTTTGTAAGTAACTATTGCTTACTTCGTAAGCGAGATCGAGAGGTTCTGTAGCTGATGAAACCTGATGCCGAGATTATAGCTGCACACCCACAGACAATGCGATAAGCCATCAGGTCTGATGGCAGGAAGCTGTGTGCGAGGTCTGATAATCCTCCACCGAGAAAAGATCCAACCACTGCAGCTATGCTTATTGCAGATGTGAGTATCCCGATGGCTGTGCCACGACTACTGGGATTCTCCTTTAAGAGCGTAAGGATCGAGCCGACGTACAGGAATGACCACGATACTGCAACCAAAAACATGCTTAGAACCGCTTGGTAGTGGTTTGTAAGGAGACATACGCTTGCGAAGGCCACTGCAGATACGATGTGCCCAACCTCGATTAGCCGTTCACTGTTATGAGTCTTGATATTCCGCATGATCACAAACTGTGAGATCGGATTGATTGCATATAGCACGCCTATCTCAAGTGCTCCTGCACCAAGTGCTTTGAGGTAGAGCGGAAAGATGATCCATATGCTGCATGCAGCGGTGTGACGTGCAAAGAACGTCCCGTAAACAGCAAAATTCTTTTTAATTGTTGTAGTTGAGGGGAGACCGCCATCTCGAGACCCGGGCGAGACCCGAGGAAGCCCGATCAAGAGAAAGACGGATACTATGAAGAATATGGATGATGCAATAAATATCCCGTGCAGATCTCCAGTTAAACGTGCCACAACACCTGCAACAACTGCCCCAAAAGCCCAACCGAGCGCACCGAACGAGACGAACTTTCCAACATCCCGTCCTATGATGTGCACATAACTGATCAGTGCTGCAGGAAGTATGCCAGTGCTGAAACCTGCAAGAGCACGTATCAGTCCAAGAGTTTCTGGAGTGGTTGCGAAAGCCTGGAGGAAGAAGAAGAATGCACAGGTCATACATCCCGCGTATAACAATAACTTCGGCGGGTAGATATCCGTTGCCCGTCCAAAGACGTACGATGACACAAACAGGGTAATTCCATAGATCGCGCCGATGATCCCAATCTCTGTGTGCGTTGCACCGATCTCTTCTCCAACGAGCGGAATGTAGACGAGGCACATGAAGACCGATGCACTCGTGAACAACTGTATCAGATTGAGCCTCACCAAACAACCCTCCAGAAAACACTACAATTGATCCAATCACCACCATCACAATTAAACCTACTACACTATCTACTTTTCATAGCTCACCCCTCTCTTTTTTATTCTAACATTATAGTGGGCATCGAAGTCATGGACTGACCGAATTGGGAAAGCGAAGCATCATCGTGGGTGCATGAGGTTTTTAATGCTTATGTGCTTTTTTTTCCTCTTTCACTTTATCTAACTTTTAACTATTGTAGAAGAATTCTCTTTAAAGAAATATAAAAATAGAAATCTCAAGACATTAGCCACCTGGTAGTCTTCTGTATAATTCGATATTTTATGGAAGTCCAAATGAGCAAGGTTGTTTCTTTTCAGTTGGATTAGTTTAAGGATGTCTTTTACCCTTTCACAATGCGTAGGCGAAATTTTTTCACGTAGAAAATTAATTAGCCATTTTTTGCATTTGCCGAAACCAGGGGCATGACACGTATTTTTGCCTTCATTAATTTCTTTTATGAAAGAATCAGGTTGCTCTTTTAGGAATATAGCTTTTAATAGAATCTCTGTTCCGACTCCAATAAGAATATAATTAAAACCTATACTCTCTCTTTCCGGCCACTCTGTTTTGGCATCTTCTTTACTGTATAATCCCAATTCGATAGTTTCGACTGACTTTTCTAACAATATTTCATGTGGAGGTTTCACTAATCGTGTTTCTGCTTCTCTTTTCTCTACTGGTAAATTATAATAGTTTTTAATTCTTTCACAGCCCTTTTTAATAAAATCATTCTGTTCCTTTATATCTTCTTTCAACTTGTCAAAATTTTTTGAGGCTGACTTCATTCTGTCCATTAAATGATGAATCAACTCACAAATAAAGCATTGCTCGCATCATCAAGCCTCTTCCGAGCAAGTATAAGCCTATCGTTGATATCATTCAGCGTTTCTTCGTCAGTTTTGAGTCTGCGTTGTCTTTCGCTTATCGATCGGAGGCACTCTGTTGGGGCAGGACCTCCAACTATGCTTCGTTGGTCTATGCTTGATATTGGGTCAAGCGCCTGTTCCAAGGCATCTCTCTTTATGCCAAGTTGCTCTGGGTTTCTGCCTGTCACACTCTCACACGCTTCTTCAACCCTGTTAAAGTCGAGTCCGCCCGCGCGCACAGCCGAGCCAACTATTTGGTGGGCGGTTCTAAAAGGCAAGCCTGTGATGCGTACAAGTGTGTCTGCGAGTTCTGTTGCCATTGAGAAACCAGAGAGGGACTTGTCGTGCATCACATCGGCATGCAGTTCAAGCGTCCCAAGCATCTTGGTTGTGATACCGACGGCATTCTTTGTTACCATAAGAGCCTTCTGGAGGTGTGGGGTGACTTCCTGGAGATCACGATTGTAACTGTAGGGAAGGCCTTTGCATATACTGAGCACCGAGACCAGTTCACCGTGAACCGTGCCAGTTCTTGCCCGCAGTAGCTCTGGAACATCAGGGTTTTTCTTCTGCGGCATGATAGACGAAGTGGATGTGTACTCGTCAGCAAGCTCTACGAGGTTGAACTCGCTCGTACTCCAAAGGATTGTCTCCTCTGCGAACCGACTGATATCGGTCATGAGATTGGCGCACATGGATATCGTCTCGATTGCAAAGTCCCTCGTTGATACGGCATCCATCGAGTTCTCAAGCAAGTTGTCAAAGCCCATGAGTTCACAGGCATAAGCTCTATCGAGTGGAAAGGCTGTTGCGGCAAAGGCTGCGGCACCGAGCGGGCAGAGATTGACCCGCCTGTAAGCGTCGGTCAGCCGCTCAAAACTGCGCTCAAGTGAACAGGCGTATGCCAGGAAGTGGTGGGCGAGGGTGGTTGGCTGGGCGTGCTGGAGGTGTGTGAAACCAGGGATGATCAGAGAAACACCCTCGTGCGCCTTATCGATGAAAGCAGCACGAAGTTTGTTGATCAGCCCTGCGAGCTTTAGGAGATCTGTGCGAAGAGCGATTCGTATGCATGATGCAACCTCGTCATTTCGGGATCTGCCAGAATGCATCCGTCCTCCAGCATCTTCTCCGATGAGTTCGATCAAGCGCGCTTCAATAGCGATGTGCACGTCCTCGTACGAGGAATCGAGCAGTTCGATACCATTGTCTCTTATCTGATCAAGCCCTAAGAGTATCTTTGATGCATCGTCTTCCTCGATTATCTGCTGTCGTGCGAGCATCACCACATGTGCCCTGTCCACCATGAGATCGGAATCGAATATCCATCTGTCAGCCTCAAGTGAGGATGTGAACGCTGTGACTTGTTCATTCTGCAGTCCGAGCCGTCCCCTCCGAAGAATATCATCTTTCGTCACAACCCTAAGTAACAGTACCAGGAAGATAATAGTTTCTCAACACCATGTGATGGGAAGTCTGTTTTGCATCGAAGAAAAATGGACACATCGCGCAACATGCGAAGAACTTCTCAAAAAAAAGGAAGAAAAAGAGGAAAAAGTGAAAGTCTGCCAAGAGGTTATAGGGGTTAAATTATGCTGGTTTGGGTTTTTTGAGATGGGCGTATTTTATGACTACATCTTCTCGTGGCCAATCGGTATGTGGTCCTTTGTTTCCTGTTTTAACAGTTTTTATTCGGTTAACGGTCTCCATGCCAGATATTACTCTGCCAAATACTGCGTAGCCGTCGTTGCCCTTTGCGTAGTTTAGGTAGTGGTTATCGGCAACGTTGATAAAAAACTGGGAGGTGGCGCTGTTTGGGTCGTTTGTTCTTGCCATTGCGATGGTTCCGATCTGGTTTTTTAGTCCGTTGTTTGATTCTAATTTGATGGGTGCGTGAGTGGGTTTCTCTTCACCATCCTGGGTGTAGCCACCTCCCTGGATCATGAAGCCATCGATTATGCGGTGGAAGATGGTGCCATCGTAATGTCCTTCCTGTACGTAGCGAATGAAATTCTCGGTCGTTATCGGGGCATTTTCGTGATCAAGCTCAATCTCGATCTGCCCCATATTTGTCTCAAGCACAACTATCTTCTTCATAGTATACTGGGTTTAATCAGGTATCGTATAAAATAGTTGGGTGTTCTGGGGTTTATACCTGTATGTATGTTTCTTGTGGGTGTTGTGTTGCGATCATTATTGCGAGGTGGTCTCTTATGTGACGTGTGAGTAGGAAGTTGTGTCGCACGTATTCTCTGGCGTATGTTCCCATCTTTGCAGCCATCTGCGGGTTGTGCAGGAGTTGTCTTATTCGGTAGGCTGTGCCTTCAACTGAGTTTACGAGGTATCCGTTTATCCCGTTCTGTATCTGCATCTTTATCCCGCCTACTTCCCCCCCTATTACGGGTTTTCCTTTCCACAGGCCTTCTGTTACTGTGAGTCCGAAGCCTTCTTTGACTGATTTTTGTATTATGATGTCGGCTGTTCGTTGCAGCGCGTTTATTCTTGTGTCGCTTAACGGTGGGAGTGAGAGTATGCGTATATCTGGATCCTCTGCTGCATGATTTCTGACTTCTTGGAGTACGGCTGGTCCTTCCGGGTCGTCGGTGGCTTCACCCCCTGCAAGTACCAGAATACAGTCTTTATGTTTTTTCACGAGTTTGTAGGCTTTTATAACTCCAATTGGATCTTTAAATCTATCGAAGCGAGATACTTGCAGTAGTATTGGTTTTTCGTGTGTGATTTCAAGTTTTTCAAGTTCTTTTGCTATTTCTTCCTCTGCCAGTTCTCTGTTTTTCTCGCTCAAGGGGTCGATGGATGGCGGCACGAGGTATTGTGGTATCGGTAGGCTCTGGGCGAATTCTGGCATTGAGAAGATGGATGCGTTGTATTTGTTGACGTATTGTTTGAGGAAGTCCCAGACCGATTGGCATGGTTGTGAGATGTCTATGTGACATCTCCAGATCCATGTCCCCCTGGTTCGGTGTTCGATCAGCGATGCTGGTTGTGGGTCGTGGATGAATACGTGGTCTGCATCAAGGTCTAGCTCAGCGGCGTTCTTTTCGTTGTGTTCTAAGTATATTCTCTCATCTTCCGCGGGTAAGAGGCATTCTTTTCCCTGGAGAGCATTATGGAAGTTTTTTGTGACGTTGAAGAAAGGCTGATCTCCTTTTATAACGTGCCACTCAGCATTGATCTCAAGGTCATGGAGCATCGGTATCATCCAGTTGAGTATCTCTGCAACTCCACCACCCTTGGCTGTAGAGTTCACGTGCAGCACACGTGCTCCATTGAGCTTCTTTGCAAGTCGTTGGAGCTGATCTATCACATTTTCGCCAACTATTGGTTTGTAGTCAGCTATTGATCTCTCATGCGTCTCTGGATTCATAGGAACCAACCAGTTTTATCAGTTCTTCTCGGAGGTCTTCGAGGCTATACATATAGGGGTCCATCCGATTCATCTTTTCTGCAAGCTCTGGCATGCCGACGCTGTCCTCTATCCAGTAGGAGAAGTCATCGGTCTTCTTTTCAAGTCGGAGTCGTGCTTCGAAGATGTGGTAGTATAAGGATGTGAGAGGTATCTTTTCGAGGCATTCTCTGAACTCTCGGAGGTTTGTTGCTCTGAGATCTGTTAGCATCTCGATTGTTACTGATTGATTAAAGTGGAACTCTTCACCCGGGCGGACTCTGCCGTGGGCTATGCCATCATGCATATGCTCTTCGAGTATCTTTATCAGCCTCTGCCTCAGATCTTCGATATTCACATAATCGAATGGATCGATCTCTGAGATTTTCTCTGCCAGTGCGTCATCTCCAAGTTGGAGTGATACCCACTCAGAGAAATCATTGGTGTATTCAGGTGGAAAGAAGTGGTATTTCAAAAATGATTGGTGCATGTGCAGGAAAATAGAATTGGTCGGAACCTCTCTTACCCCTCCTAAAAGTTCACTCAGGTCTGCAGCAGTTCGATCTGTGATCTCTATCAACTGCACACAGTCCCAAAAGAGGAAAGGGGATACTCCACCATTATTCATACAGCACCTTTTATACAATCATGCTTTAAAAGCTTTGTGTGTGATCCAACTATGAGATCTGTGAATCGTCTGTGAATCGCCCGTCGCAACGCCAATCAACTCTCCGAATCCAGCCAAAAAAGTGCACAACCATATAAACCTATGTAAGCGATTACCCGCCGGCAACAGGTGGAAATACAGCAATTACATCCCCATCCTTCAACACGGTTTCAAGCCCATTGAGAAACGCGATGTTATGCCCATTCACCAGAAACTTGACATAATCCCGCAACTGTCCATCCTCAAAGCAAGCCTTCTCAAGCGACTCAGAGGCAGAACACAAGTCACGGAGCAACTCGCCAAGCGTCATCCCGTGACGATACTCAACATCCATTTCCTTCCTTCCAACAATATCACGGAAGCTTGCAAAAAACTTGATCGCTATCATCCTCTGATGAAATAATGAACAAAGCATATAAAGCCTTAACTCTTACACCCAATAGAAAAAACTTATATACTGTATGATGTATGTATTTGGATACTGATTTTTCCTTTTTGAGGTATTGTAGATGGAGGACAGTAAACAGTTTAAAGGCACTACTACAATAGGTTTGGTCTGCGACGGCGGCGTGGTACTGGCATCTGAGAGCCGGGCTACGATGGGCAATTTCATTGCGAGTCAAGAGGCAAAGAAGATCTACCAGATCGATGAACTGGTCGGCATGACCACAGCTGGTTCTGTTGGAGATTCGCAACGACTTGTCAAATGGTTGCAGGTTGAGGCCAAGTTGTATCGGATGCGGCGGGATGAGCCAATGACCGTTAAAGGTATTACTACACTGCTTGCAAATATCCTGAGCGGTTCGAGGTACTATCCATTCATGGTCCAGTTGCTGGTTGGAGGTACAGATAAGAAGGGCAGTTCTATCTATTCTCTTGACCCAGTCGGTGGTGTCATCGAGGAGACGAAAGCAGTTGCGACTGGTTCTGGCTCTCCCTTTGCCTACGGCGTGCTTGAGGATCGATACGTTGAAGGCCTCAACCTAGACGATGGCGCCGATCTTGCGATCAGAGCGCTTCACCAAGCGATGAAGAGGGATTCCGCATCTGGTAATGGCGTTCACGTTGTCAAAATTACTCCTGAAGAGTATATCGAGGTTGGTAAAGAATATATAGAGGGTAAGAGGTTGGAGTTGAGCTAATACCATTAAATAACTCTTCTTTTTACACAACATTTTTTATCTGTTTTTTGGAGGGATTAATATGACGATTGAGGAGGATTTACAAGAGATAAAATCCGCGATTGAAGCGAAACTTCCACCGAACATAACCATAGCTTCAGTGGAGTTTGAAGGTCCTGAAGTGGTGATACACACCAGAGAACCTGGAAAATTGGCAGACAACGCAGAGATTATACGTAGTATAGCAAAAGGTATGCGAAAACGTATCGTTGTCAGGCCAGACCCAAGCGTGCTCTTGGACCCTGACGAGGCCATAAAACGGGTAGAGGAAATCGTTCCAGAAGATGCAGGGATAACCGACTATTACTTCGATCCTGATACCTGTGAAGTGATGATCGAAGCTGAAAAACCTGGACTTGTCATCGGACGATACGGCGCAACACTTCGTGAGATCGTTAAAGAGGTTAACTGGACGCCAAAGGTTGCGAGAACCCCACCGATCAAAACAAATATAGTGAATAATATCCGGCAGCTGCTGCGTACAAGTGTGGACGAACGAAGAAACTTTCTCAAATTACTTGGACGAAAGATTCACAGAGAGATCTCATCAAAAGATCAATGGGTGAGGCTCACCACCCTTGGCGGTGCAAGAGAAGTGGGACGAAGCTGCATCTTGCTATCAACACCTGAAAGTAGGGTCTTGATCGACTGTGGCATCAATATGAGCGTGGAGAACGGGACACCCTACCTCTATGTTCCAGAGGTGAACCCGATCAATCAGATAGATGGTGTTATCGTCACACACGCGCACCTTGACCATAGTGGACTCGTGCCACTCCTCTTCAAATACGGCTACGAAGGCCCGGTATACTGCACGTCACCGACGCGCGACCTTATGGCACTCCTACAACTCGACTATCTTGACGTCTCGGCAAAAGAGGGAGGCAAGATAGCCTACGAATCCGCAATGGTACGAGAAGAAATAAAACACACGATCCCGCTCAGCTATGGAGACGTGACCGACATAGCACCAGACATAAAACTGACACTCCATAATAGTGGACACATTCTGGGCTCATCGACCGCACACTTCCACATAGGGGACGGACTCTACAATGTGGCAATAACAGGAGACTTTAAATTCGAAAAAACACGACTATTCAACGCTGCAACAAACGATTTCCCCCGAATAGAGACGCTCGTGATGGAAGCAACCTATGGAGGAGCAAAAGACTTCCAGACATCACGTTTGGATGCAGAACAGAAACTACAGGACACTGTAAAAAAAACTATAGAACGTGGAGGCATTATACTTATACCAGCCTTTTCGGTTGGACGCAGCCAGGAAGTGATGCTGGTACTCGAAGAATCCATGCGTAGAGGAGCAGTCCCTGAGGTGCCTATCTACCTTGACGGTATGATATGGGAAGCCACTGCAATCCATACTACGCACCCAGAGTACCTCAACACCGAACTTCGAAACATGATTTTCCATAAAGGACATAATCCATTCTTAGCACCCTGCTTCAAACCAGTAGACTCCACCGAGATGCGTACGAAGATCATCGCCGAGAGAGAACCAGCGGTTATATTATCAACTTCTGGAATGATGAATGGAGGACCTATCATGGAATACCTGCGAGCCTTTGGACCAGATAAAGAACACACCCTCATATTCGTAGGATACCAGGCTGAAGGCACACTCGGACGGCGCATACAGAAGGGATGGAGCGAAGTGCCAATACCAACCCATGATAGACGAACAGAGATGATAAAAATTAACCTGAACGTGAAGACGATCGACGGCTTCTCAGGGCATTCAGACCGCAGACAACTGATCAGCTATATCAAACGGATGCGGCCACAACCACACTTTATACTAACAGAGCACGGAGACGAAAGAAGCTGTCTCGAACTCGCAAGCGGCATATACAAAGCGACACACATCCCATCAAAAGCACTCGTGAACCTCGAAACAATCAGACTCTCATAAACCAAAAAACAACACTCTTCCCCCTCGACGGGCTCTCTCTATCCCGTTTGTATCGCAGATTGGTACATTCGGGTTTGTGTGTGGTGTACCAAGTAGTTTTTTATGCTACATAAAATATAATTTTATGCCATCGGTTACTTCGTAATCGAAAGCTGCTTACTAAGTAAGCAGCATGCTCAAGTAACTGCGAGTGTAACAGGCAGTTTCTTGTAGTATTGTGCTGTGGGAAAGTGTGTTAATATGACTGAGGGTGTTTTCTCGTATTTTCCAAAGTCTTCCTGTTACAAGTACCAGTCCGAGGCTATGGAACAGATCTTTGGCGCACTCATTGGTGAGCGTTTTGTCCTGTTTGAGGGCGCGTGCGGTACAGGGAAGACGTTGAGCGCTCTTGTACCTGCGCTCTCTGTGGGCGAGCGGCTGGGAAAGGTTGTGGTCATCGCCACAAATGTCCATCAGCAGATGGAGCAGTTCATTGAAGAGACACGGGAGATCAGGCGTAAGAAGCGTGTCAACGTTGTTGTTCTAACAGGTAAGATGCTGATGTGTCCGCACCCTGATATGGATTATGACCGATGTAAGCTGCTCCGTGAGAACACTTTTGAGCTTGTGGACGCTGAGAGAGAGTCTGGGGTTATTGATGCTCAGCTTCGGGCGCTTGGGAAGAAGTATGAAGATACAGGCGATCCTGAAATTTTTGAGCTTCGCAGTGCTATCGCAAGAGACGCTGATTCCGAGCGCGATCGGATTCGCGGTCTCAGGAGGGCATCGTGTAATGAGCTTTACGAGTTGTTGAGATCTGACCCCACTGGTTTTCGAGAGTGGTTGTTCGGTGATGTTCGCAGGCCTGAGGAAGTCGCGGATTGGGCGTATCAGCGCGGTGTCTGCGGCTATGAGCTATTGAAGCGCGAGATGAAGGCTGCCGACCTTGTGATCTGCAATTATCACCATCTGTTGAACGCCTCCATATTTGATAATCTTCTTGGCTGGCTCGAGCGGGGAGCGAACGATATTATTGCGATCTTCGACGAGGCACATAATATTGAATCGGCGGCACGAAACCATTCTTCTCTGACACTCTCAGAGATTACTCTTGATCGCGCTTTTGGCGAGGTTGTCGAAGACCGATCTGGTGATCGCGAGGGCATTGGCCTCCTCTTCTCACTTGTGAAGAATCTTATTCACGACTCGTACGAGTCCCGTCTGAAGTTTGGCGAAAGTGAACGAATCGGCGAGCACTGGCAGGATCTGCGGATATGCGACCCTCTGACACGAGAGGATCTATTCAAGGAGAAACTTGAGAAGGTGATGAGCGAGGCAGGACTTGAGAATGGCGTGATCGACGATGCGCTCAGACTTGGAGACGAATTTGAAAAACGATATGAGAGGGAGTTTAAAGCTGGACGCACGAAGATTTTGAAGTCCTCAAGCACACTTGCTGCTGCAACATTTCTACAACAATATCTGAGAGAAAACGGTGAGTACTACCCTATTCTGAATATAAGGCGTGACGATAACAAGCTCACAGGCAGGCTCGAATTATTCATAAGTATACCACGACATGTGACAAAACCACTCTTTGAGAAGCTGCACAGCGCTGTTTTAATGTCGGCAACACTCGCGCCATTTGAAATGGTGAAGACCACACTTGGAATGGAACGTGATACCACCGAACTTGCCTTCGGACTCTCCTTCCCACCCGAAAGGCGACGCACGCTCGCCGTGAATGTCCCACCACTCTTTGCAAGGGACAGGAAGAACCCTGAGACGATAGAAATGATTACAAGCGTGCTCACAGATATAATAAACGAGACCCCAGGCAACCTCATACTCTTCTTCCAGAGTGCAAGTGTTGCACTCCAGTATTACCAGCACCTTGAACTGAACATTCCATTATTCCTCGACGAGATCGGAGTCTCAGCCCAGCGAGTGAGAGAAGAGTTCTTCAAGATCGGGGAGAACGGAGGCAAAGCCGTCCTCTTCACCTACCTCTGGGGCACACTCACCGAAGGCGTGGATTACCGAGACGGGCGCGCCAGATGTGTGGTCGTGATCGGCGTCGGGTATCCAGCATTGAACGATCGGATGCGCGCGATCGAGTCTGCCTATGATGCAGAGTTCGGGCGCGGATGGGACTATGCCATCCAGATACCAACCACCAGGAAGGTGCGTCAGGCGCTGGGGCGCGTGATCCGCTCGCCCGAAGATTTTGGACTCAGAGTGCTTGTCGATGCACGTTACACACCAGAATCGATGAAAACACTCAGAAAATACTCAGTGCACAACGCCTTCCCAGAAGACGAACAGAGAGAGATGATCGAGGTTGCGCCGCAACGCGTGAAATACGCGGTTATGAATTTCTTCTCAGAAATCTCAGAACCAATAGAGACGAAAGACCTCCAAATCAAAGAATAACGCTTGCAGCTATCGATACACTCTTCAGTAATCTTTTCGCTCAGCGTGCCCCACTTGAACAAGCTCTTCGTTGAGATCTACCCCGTCAAGATAGATCACAGCAAGATAACGACCATACTTACCCTTTTTATCCCGTATAGTGCGAATTACAACCTCTTCTGCTTCGGAAAAACGATTTATAACATATTCCTTCGCGGCAAGCCCAGCCTCGCGCTCAGCGCCCCTAACCTCAGGAGTATTTATACCATAGAGCCTTAGCCTCTGCCCTGTAGAAATACTGAATCCGCAATCCACACGCATATCGACAGTGTCGCCATCAACAACCCGTTCAAGTTCAGCCCGATATATATAATTCACTTCAACACTCATAATTCTGTCATTATTCTCATCTGATATAATGATAACTATTTTTGGCCAGATTTCTGCATACGTTTGCAGAGAAGAAAATATCTATTTGGAGCAAAAAGCTATTGCAACTATAAACAACCGTCTGACACATACCAAACGTACTAAAAGTATCTGTCTATCCGTGTTGTAGCCTCGGTGATCAGATCCACGCTTGCCCTTAGATCTTGCATGTTCAAGGTCTCGACGGGTGAATGTATGTATCTGACTGGTATGCTTACAACGCCTGTTGGGATGCCGCTTTTTGTGAGGTGTATTGCGGTCCCGTCGGTGGTCCCGCCATCTCCAACATCGAGCTGGTGGGGGATATTTTTCTCCTGTGCCGTCTCTTCAAGCCATTCTAACACGGTTGGGTGTGTGATGATTCCCCTGCCCGCGGAGTCAGCTATTGTGATCACAGTTCCTTTCCCAACCTCAAGTGCCGAATCCTTCTTCTCAACTCCAGGATGGTCGCCTGGAATTGTCACATCAGTTGCAATCGCAACATCGGGATCAAGTGCAAAGGCACTGGTCTTTGCTCCCTTTAAGCCCACCTCTTCCTGAACTGTTCCAACCCCATAGACCGTAACATCTATATCAAGTTCACAGATCCGTTTCATCGCCTGAATCATCACGCAGACGCCCGCGCGATTGTCAAGAGCTTTTCCTGTAACAAGCCCCCCCGCCATCGGTTTAAATTCACGATCAGGTGTGATCGGTATCCCGGGTTTCACCCCAAAAGACTCGGCTTCCTCTCTGTTTTTAGCTCCTATGTCGATGAACATCTCCTCTGCCTTCAAAATCTTCTTTTTTTCATCATCTTTCATCAGATGCGGGGGTTTCGCGCCGATCACACCATAAATCTCGCCATTGGGTGTGTGGAGTATCACGCGCTGGCTGTGTATTGCCTGATCGAACCACCCTCCAATCCTGACAAATCGGATAAAGCCGTTCTCGTCAACATACTTGCACATAAAACCTATCTCATCCATGTGCGCTGCAATCATGAGAGATGGCTTGTTTCCCCTCTTGGTCGCGATCATATTGCCCATCGCATCCACTTTGATCTCATCCACAGACGGCGCAAGCTCCGCCCTGATCACGTCTCTGATGCTGCCCTCAAAACCTGACAGTCCATGTGCATTGGACAAACGTTCCAATAATTCAAGCTCTTCCATACCGATCACGTTCTACTCCATAACCTCAAATGCCTTAAACACTCTCCTCAAACGAGGCTGTCAGGCTGTAGGTGCTATACCCCCATTCACCTTTCATCTTGTATATTCTCCTTCAGTTTCTAAGCATATTCTGGCTTTTCATATAACGTTCTGGCATATTAAAGAGTTGGAGTGCTAATGCTTCAATGTACTCTGTTC
>NJEL02000067.1 GCA_002254825.2 Methanosarcinales archaeon ex4572_44
ACTGCCTCGCCGATGCCACATGCAATGATTCGAGAGAGACCATACTCTTCTGCCACCGCCTTGATTGCTCTTTTGATGCGATCAACTTGTGCATGGTGAAGCTCTTCTGCAACCTCGCGCATCTCGCCGCGACCGAGCTCGCCTGGGTCTGCACAGAGCATGCGTGCAAGCCGCCTCTCCGCGGATGCAACATCCTTTCCACCACCGTCAGGTGTCTCACACGTGTACTCATCCTCGCCGATAAGTCCCATCGCAAGGTTTAGATCGGCGGTATTTGAAAAATACTCTGATGCAATCCCGCAAATCCTCCCGCGAAGGTGCACGTGATCTGTGAGAGCTGCAATGCTTGTTCGAAGCATTCCAGCGTAGACAAGCTCGGAATAGAGCAGTCTCTGAAAATCGGTTGTGTGCGCACGCTGGGTGCCAGATACAATCGGGATGATGTCAGTAGTGGTACTGCCCATGTCAACAAAGATACAATCTTCGAACTCCTCTGCAATGAATCGTGCAGACGCACACCAGTTTGCAGCAGCAAGAGAAAGCTCATCCACGTTACTCCCATCCGTTAACATGCCATTCACATCAACATACCTGATCATAGAATCACTGAAGGCAGCCTCAACCCCCTGTTTTATCGCCCGAACACCACACCTCTTATCAGGAAAACAATCTGCAAGCTCACCAGTCATCGTAACTGCAAGTTTATCTGGCTTGAAACGCTCGGCAATCTTGGAGAGCTCCTCCACGAGCAGAACATCCTTCCACAATGGAAGATACGTAATCTCCACAACCCGGCCATCACTCGATGCCACCTTGGTGTTCGCACCACCAATATCAATACCAAGAACCATTTCCAGACACCCACCGATAAGTACTCGATATCGGACCAACCACCTGAACACACGCAGCAAGCCTCTCCTCAACAAGCGCACCAGCAATCCGCGCGCCATCCTCCCTCCTCTCCACAGTCGTTGACACCTGAACAAACTCTTCCACCACAAATCACCTCTATCTCTCTATCCAAACAAGGACTTGTTGATGATCCAACATTTAACGAATAAAAACGCATAAACTTTGTGTCTCAATCTGCCCGCCAACCCTCGCAGGATGACCTCCAGATCGACGGTCTGAGTGACTATAAAGACTTGCTCTTACAAGTTCAAACACCCCCAAATAGAACATCTGAGGCACCAATAAGTTTATCGAAGTTAGCCCAGTAGGTACAGCGTGACTGGCAGTAATATGCATCCCATGAGATGGCTTTTTCTCACTCCAAGGTAGTGTGGTAGCATGCCAATCGGGATTGCGGTTGCGAAGATTACAAGTCCTGTGGTGCCTGTGAAGAGTATGACCATTGATAGGAGCAGGATGAGGACACTGGATGAGAAATGGGTGTAGTTTATGTGTTCAAATAGTTTGAGTGCTTTTTTTCCGATTAGGATGGTTGTTGGGTAGGAGATTAGTGCTGTGAGACTTATGATTGTGAATAGAAGCAGCATTGTTTCTTGGTTTATGGTCAATATCTGGTCGATGGCTGCTACTGCACCGCTTCGAGTCCTGCCGATTATGTAAAGTGCTGTTAGGGTGAAGATTGCGTTGGAGGTGTTGGCATCCATGCCATGTACTCATAAAGATATTCGTAGAACTGTCCAAAGATCCATGCCAGTGGTGGTATGAGCAGTAGGGACGTGATGACGCCCCCTGCGCTTCCGAGAGCAGATAGTCGGATGGCTTCAAGACCGCGCCCCTCTATTGTCATGCTGTGACCAGGGAGTACTGCAAGAGCGGTATCTGGTTCGGGAACTGCGACGAGAACTGCGGGTATGATATCGATGAACGTGTGGGTGATTGCATTCGAGAGTATCACTATCACGATATAGATTGGTGGAATGTTGTAATTTTGTAGGAGTGGCATCATGGCAAGAAGGAGAGCTGCAGTGTTGTTGACATGTATACCTGGTATTATACCAGTGATAATTCCGAGAGAGAAACCTGCGATGAGTGATACTACGAGGAGTGCTGTAGATATTTCCATCTTTGCAGTCCCAATGGATTGAACGTCTTCCTTATTTTTCTATCGTTTTGTTGGTCGTTGTAGTTTGGTCGCCTGCTTGACCATTAGATTTAATAACTGTATTACTCAAATACGAGGTAAAGGTTGTACATATTTGTTGATGTAAATCTGGAGGATATGCCTGATAAATGAGTTCAGAAATGTGTGCCGTGTGTGGCTTGCCGAAAGAGCTTTGTATTTGTGAAGAAGTTGCAAAAGAACAGCAGAGGATCGTTATAAAAGTGAATAGAAGGCGTTATGGTAAAGAGGTTACCGTTGTAGATGGGCTTGACCCGCAGGAGATAGATCTACACGAGTTGTGTACACAATTAAAGTCAAAATTTGCATGTGGTGGCACAGTCAAGGATAGTTCTATCGAGCTTCAGGGTAACCATCGTGAGCGCATGAAGGAAACGCTTGTGAAGCATGGTTTTTCATCAGATCAGATAAAAGTATAGTAGCTTGTATTAGACGGACATCGTTGAATCCTGAAATTGGGTTTTCTAAATGTCCAGCAAAGTTTATACTTTTGTGTTTGTGGACAAATGATAGGGGAATGGTTTTTAATCAGTTTATTGGAGAGATTATGGGCTTTTTAAGAAGTCTTTATGGTTATTTCATTTTAGTTTCTCTCCTGTTTATTCTGTCCATCATGGCAGGTTATTTTTACGCATCCCATTTCGCTGGAGATGCTGTGTCGTTTCTTGAAGAGGCTATAGAGATCTTTGAGTGGATAACAACCCTTGACCCAATCTCAGTCATGTTTATTATCTTTTTAAACAACGCGGTTAAGAGTTTTCTGGCGCTCATATTTGGATTGGGATTTGGTCTTATCCCTCTGCTCTTTGTAGCCTCAAACGGTTTCATCATCGGTATACTCATAAACGTCTCTCTCGCTGCCCGTGGATTGCTATTTATTGGAGCGGCAATCCTGCCACATGGGCTAATTGAGGTGCCGATGGTCCTGTTGAGTGCTGCTATTGGGTTGCGATTGGGACGTGAGGTCATTTCTTCGCTTAAAGGGGATAAAGTAGATATATCATACGAGTTTAAGAAGAGTGTTAGATTTTATCTGCGGTGGATTATGCCGCTTCTACTGCTTGCAGCGGCAATAGAATCCTTCATAACTCCAGTAATCATCTTGGTGGTATCATGACGGACGGACCTGAGATTGCAAAGCTTCCTATAAAGAATGAGTTCAGCGAATGGTACAATGAACTCTTGTGGATGGCAGAGATAATGGACGTACGTTACCCTGTGAAAGGCTTGTACGTGTGGTACCCCTTCGGATTCAACCTTCGAAGCAGGGTCACGGTGGCAGAGAACCACTGGAGATCCCACTGGCACTACGACCCACGAGTGAGACCGCCATCTATCCGATGTACAGACTCTGGGTGCGAAGCCATGCAGACATGCCACTCCGAATATACCAGATCGTGAACACCTTCCGATACGAGACAAAACACACCCGTCCACTGATACGCCTCCGAGAGATCACATCGTTCAAAGAGGCTCACACCGTACACCCAACATGGGACGCTGCTGCTGCACAGGTGGAAGCAGGGCTTAAAATATACAGGGAGTTTTACCAGAGGCTTGCAATCCCTGTGATCGTATCAAAGCGCCCGGAGTGGGACAAGTTCCCTGGCGCCGATTACACGATGGCAGTGGACGCCCTGATGCCTGAGGCTCGCACACTCCAGATCGGAACAGCACACCACCTCGCAACCAACTTCTCCAAAACATTTGAGATCACATATGAGGATGCCGAAGGCGCCCAGCAGTACGCTCACCAGACATGTTACGGCATCTCTGAGCGATGTATTGCAGCACTGATAAGCATACACGGCGATGACCGCGGACTCAGACTCCCACCAGAAGTTGCACCCATCCAGGTCGTGATAATCCCAATCATCTTTGGAGAATCAGGAGACGTGGTCGAGGCATGCCAGCGAGTCGAGGCAGCCCTGAAAGCCCGTGGTGTACGGGTAAGGGTCGATTCCAGTGATGAACGACCGGGGGCAAAGTACTACAGATGGGAGCTTAAGGGCGTGCCACTCAGAATCGAGATCGGTCCAAGAGACCTTAAAAAGAACTCGTGTGTGATCGTGCGGCGTGACACCGCAGAGAAACGATCCGTCCCCCTTGAAGTGGTGAGTGACACGGTACTGGAATTGTTCGAAGAGATCCACACAAATCTTTTCAGGATCGCAAAAAAGAGGCTTGATGAAAGCATAATCGACTGCGATACCCTCGAAGAAGCACGAGAAAAAGCATCTTCAAACATCTGCCGAATCTCATGGTGCGGCAGAAAAGATTGCGGTCTTGAGATGGAAGACAATACAAAAAGCCTTCCCTGGAATGTTTAAGGATATCGAAATTGAATGGTCTAAACCTATGATTTATGACGAATTCATGAAAAAACACCCATCTCACGACAAAAATTCATGTTTTTATATGTTAACTGGAAAGTATAGCGATTATCCTTATAAATTGTTTTATATTGGAAGAACTTATAATAATTCGTCCAGAATACCAAATCAGAGAGATGAGGAAATCGTATATGATCAAATATTTAGAAGATTACGTCAGCCTGATCACAAGAAGAGGTATGAGCAATTGAAAAAGGAATATCCGCATCATACCTTATATGTTGGTGTGGGAACCGTGTATTACGATAAGGATATAACACCCGAATTGATTGATAAGATCGAAACCATTTTAATATTTTCTCACTTTGATTATGAAAAGAATAGATATATGTTAAATAAGAAAAAGGTGTATTCTTACTACTTTGGTAATGACCAATTTTGTGTGACTAACAGACGGCATAGAGGTCCTTTATACAAAGAAATCTCTCATGGCATATTTGTGAAAGGTAAATAAAGGAGGACTAACTTGCATAACTTGCAGATCGGTGTTATCGGAGCCGCAAGAGCCAGTGAAGATGAATTTGCAAGAGCTTTGAAAGTGGGCGAACTGGTTGCAAAGAGAGGCGCAGTTCTGATATGCGGTGGACTCGAAGGTGTTATGGAAGCCGCATCACTCGGAGCAAAAAACGCAGGAGGCACAACAGTAGGAATCATACCAAGTTATGAGAAAAAAGATGCAAACCCCTACGTTCAGATCGTGGTTGCGACAGGAATGGGGCACGCGAGAAACACGATAGTTGCAGCAAGTTCTGACGCCCTGATAGCAATTGGAGGAGAGACAGGCACGCTATCAGAGATTGCACTCGCACTCAAACTTGGAAAAAAAGTAATAGGACTTGAAACATGGGACATACCAGGCGTGATCAAAGCAAAAACCCCAGAAGAAGCCGTCAAAAAAGTTATTTCGTGAAGATCTCAGGGACACGACATGCAAACAGGGTGATGGATTTAGGGGATTGTGAAGCTATTGAACCAGTCCATTGATCATTCACAAAAAAATTACTAATTGTGTGTGATTTTATTTTTTATCATGGTTTACAGATCTTCCATCTCTCGTTTTATGGTTCCATCGGTTCTCGCGCCGAATTATGGTTTGTGGGTGACGAGTAGTTTTTAAAACCTTTTAAGCTCGTAGCTTCAATCTTTGATAAAATTTTATATAGGTGTAGGGTGCATTAATCGTTTCTGTGGCAGAGTTTTCCAGTGACCCTACGACTTATCTTCGGAGGGAGATTCTTGATCTTGAGCCGTGTGTTCATGGCGCACGACTCCGTGAGTCCTCTAAGCATGCAGGGATTATAGAGTCGGAGCTTCTCGATTTGAGCAGCAGCATCAATCCACTCCAGATCGATCTGGGCGAACCTCTGGGAGAGGCTTGCAAGTCCATTGATCGTTACCCTGATTCTGACTATGCAGATTTTTGTTCTGCTGCTGCCGATTTTGTTGGAGTGTCGCATGAGAACATCATACCTGGTAATGGTTCCACGGAGTTGATACGTCTCTTTGCAGAGACCGTTATCTCCCATGGTGATCGTGTCCTGATTCCAACGCCCACGTTTGGCGAGTACGAGTCACAGTCTAAGTTGATGGGTGCAAGCATCATTCATCGCGATTTCGATCGGGTGCTTACTACCACGGAGGATGAGCTTTCAAGTATGAAAGCAGTCTTTCTCTGCAATCCAAACAATCCCACAGGCAATCTCCTGGAAGCAAGAGTTGTTCGCGATTTAATCAAGAAGTGCACTGATGCTGGCGTTTTCCTCTTCGTCGATGAGGCGTTCATCGATCTCTCCGATCCAGAGTGCAGTGTCGTGCAAGACGTCTTGGATTGTGATTTTCTCTTCGTTCTACGTTCGCTCACCAAGTCCTTTGGAGTGGCTGGGCTCAGAATCGGCTTTGGGGTAGCACACGAAACACTAGCAGGTTTTATGAACAGAGTACGGCTCACGTGGAACCTGAATATTGTCGGTGAACGAGTAGGGAAGTGGTTGTTTGAGAACGCGAGTGGTTTTCTTGAAGAATCAAGGGCTTTCATCAGAAGCGAGCGAAAATGGTTCTTTGTACAGCTTGCAAATATGCACGGTTTCAAGCCGATTGCGAGCAAAGTAAACTTTATCCTGATTGACATCAGCGGTTTTTCACTCGGACCAAAAGAGCTTTCAGAGAAGCTTCTCGAAAAGGGCATTATGATTCGGGATTGCGCATCCTTCGGACTCCCGAACCACATACGTGTGGCTGTGCGCAAGCGGGATGAAAACCTGAGGTTCATCCACTCGGTTGAAGAAGTTGCAATGGAATGGGGCAGGGAGATGGGAATGGAGGCCCTCCAGACTGCAATCGAAGAGGGAGATGTTGAGAGAAGCCGCGTTGCCTGCGAGTATTATCCCTGCCACTTCGAGGGACAGGACTGTACTTTCTGTTTCTGCCCGTTTTATCCCTGTGAAGACACACGCACAGGCGGCGAGTATATCACGCGTGCAAGTGGGAGTAAGGTATGGAGCTGCATGAAGTGCGATCTCCCCCACAGACCCGAAGTAGCTAAGCGGCTCCTTGATGAGTTTTTGAAAGGTACAGATCTGAAGAAAACCTGGGAACGCGTGATGGAGCCACTCCTGTGAACACCATCCTCCTGTGGATATTTCTTGGAGCAGTGCTCTTCGACCTCTTGATCGGCGAACCACCAAGCAAGATACATCCAGTGGTGTGGATGGGAAAGATCGTAGCCACGCTCGAAAAGCACAAACCAGAGAACTACCAGAAACTCTGGGGAGCAATCATTGTAATCACGACCGCAGCACCTTTCGTTATTGCAGGTTTTCTAATACAAACAAACAATCCCTTTGATATCACTGGTATTATTGGTATCCTTGCATCCATTTATCTCCTGAAATCAACCTTCTCAATCAAAATGCTGCTTGGAGAAGCGAAGAAAATGGAGCAGTTATAGAATCAACCTCTGAAAGCTATCTTGACACTATACTCTCCCCGCTCTTCTACTTCACACTTTTCGGGCTGCCTGGTGCTCTTGCATACAAAGCGGTGAGCACAATCGACTCCATGATTGGGTACATGGAACCCCCCTACCGCAATCTCGGTCACGTTCCAGCAAAGCTCGATGACATCCTAAACTACATTCCAGCCCGCATATCAGCGTTGATGATCATCCTTGCAGCCACAACCCAACGCCCTATAGAGGCACTCAACTGTGCAAGGCAGGAGCACAACAAGACGCCTTCACCAAACTCAGGCTGGCCAATGGCGGCGGCAGCAGGCGCTCTCAGAGTGAGACTTGAAAAGCCAGGCGTTTACACCATAAATCCCACGGCCACCTCGCCACAACCAGAACAGATCGCACAAACAGTGAAACTCGTTCGAGCAGCATCAATGATACTGATTGCACTGGTAACAACAGTACTCTACCTTACACCCACAACAAGCGCGTGGCACGGCCTTCTAAGCATCTTAATCAGCGATTGAGACTGAACCACAATCCGATATTTTGCCCTTGACGCTCGAGTTTTTGTGGGAAAATTTGATCTTGTTTGTCTGTTATTTTGGTGCTACTATGTTGGTTCATCTGCTTCGTACTTCGGTGTATAGTGGTAATGTGTATTTGCTTCCTGATTTTGGTGTGTTGGTTGATGCTGGTATTAGTGGTAGCGAGACGATTGCTGCGGCTTCGAGGTTTATGGATATTGAGGATTTGGAGCTTGTGGTGTTGACGCATGCGCATTTTGATCATAGTGGTGGGATTGTTGATCTTGTGGAGCGGTGTGGTGTTCGGGTTGCGCTTCATGGTGATGATGTTGCTTTGTTGTCGGATGATGTTGGTTCTGTTGCTGTGATGTTTGGTGGTAGTGCGCCTGATGTGTTTGTGGATGTGGTGCTTTCTGATGGTGATCTGTTGCCTCTTGGGAATGGTGATGTGTTTGAGGTGATTCATACGCCGGGTCACACGCCGGGTGGTGTTTGTTTGTATCATCGTGAGTCTGGCAGTCTCTTTTCTGGTGACACGATCTTTGGCGCTGGTGGAGTTGGGCGGGTGGATCTTTTGGGTGGTGATGTCCGTGCACTTGTGCGTTCGATTGAGCGGTTGGTGGATCTGAATGTTGAGGTGTTGTATCCTGGTCATGGCGAGCCTTCGAGTGTGAATGTGGGCTGGCAGATTGAGCGTGCTCTTGCGTTCGCGAGATCAATGGTGTGATCTTCGTTGAATGCCGATTGGGTGTTCGGTAAATTTATATCTTATTGGTTTGTTTTAGAATGAGTATGGTGAATCTTTCAGGGGATGTTAGAAGCGTGCTTGCTGAGAAGATGGCGGGTGAGATCACGCTCTCGGATCGTCATGGTGATGCTCTAAGGAAGTGGCGGAGCAATTTTGAAGTTTCACAATCGGATCTCGCTTTTCATCTTGGCATATCCCCCTCTGTTATAAGTGACTATGAGAGTGGGAGGCGCAGGTCTCCTGGGATTCATATTATTGGCAAAATCGTTGATGCGTTGCTTGAGATCGATGCACGGCGTGGGTCTTTGAAGATGCAGGTTTATGGATCCATTCTGAAGCAGGGTATTCTGGGCGATGCTGTGTATGATATACATGAGTATCTCTCGCCGCTCACTGTGACAGAGTTGATACGTTTGATCGATGGTTCTGTTGTTTACACTCCTGGTGTTGATTTTGAGAAGAGGCTTTATGGGTATACGGTTGTTGATGGGTTGAAGGCGATACTTGAGTTGTCTTCGGGTGAGTTCCAGCGTTTGTATGGCTGGAGTACTGAGCGGGCGATGGTCTTCACTAATATTTCTACGGGCAGGTCCCCAATGGTTGCGCTTAGGGTCACTACGCTCAAGCCTGGGGCAGTTGTGTTGCATGGGCTCGGCGAGGGTGAGGTGGACCTCCTTGCTCTTCGGATCGCTGAGCTTGAGAGAATTCCTCTGATCGTGACCTGTATGGAGTTGGATCTTATGATCAGCAGGCTTCAGTTGTTGGAGTGAAGAAGTGCATGGTTCTGGAGTGATCTTTCTTGGATAGTGTTGGAATTGTTTCATATGGGGTGTATATACCCCGGTATCGGATTAAGGTTGATGAGATTGCTGAGACGTGGGGCGAGGATGCAGACTCGATCAGGAAAGGTCTCTGGGTGTTTGAGAAGTCGGTGCCTGATATAGACGAAGATGCTGTGACGATTGCGGTTGAAGCGGCACGAAACGCTATTGGTAGAAGAGACATGGATCCTCTGCGTATCGAAGCCATATACACTGGGTCTGAGAGCCACCCGTATGTTGTCAAGCCAACGAGCACGATAGTTGCAGAAGCAATCGGTGCAACGCCATCGCTAACAGCAGCAGACTTTGAGTTTGCATGCAAGGCAGGGACAGCAGCGATTCAGGCTTGCATGGGTCTTGTTGGGTCAGGGATGATAGATCTTGGGCTTGCGATCGGTTCTGATGTGGCACAGGGAGCACCTGGCGATGCCCTTGAGTACACTGCGGCAGCAGGCGGGGTTGCATTTATCATCGGTCGAAGCGAGCTTATAGCCGAGATTAAAGCCACCTGCTCACTCACGACAGATATGCCAGACTTCTGGCGTAGGGATGGCATGCCTTACCCAGAACACGGAGGACGTTTCACTGGAGAACCTGCGTATTTTAAGCATATAATCGGTGCTGCAGGTGGCTTGATGGAAAAAACTTCTACAACTCCAAAGGATTATGATTATGTGGTATTTCACCAGCCAAACGGCAAGTTTCCGATGCGTGCTGCAGCAACGCTCGGTTTCACAGAGGAGCAACTGGGACCAGGGTTCGTGGTGCCACACCTCGGGAACACGTATTCAGGCTCTGCAATGATGGGGCTTGCAGCTGTACTCGATGTTGCAGAACCAGGCGAGCGCATTCTCATGGCATCGTTTGGCTCTGGTGCTGGGAGCGATGCCTTTGAGATAACAGTGCTCGACGAAATCGAAGAGCTAAGAGGCAAAGCTCCGAGTGTTAGCGAACTGCTTGAAAGACCGACGTATATCAGCTATGCCACGTATGCAAGGCACAAAGGGAAGATGAAGATATGAGGTCTTGGATATGAGAGAGGTTGCGATAATCGGGGTTGGATGCACTATGTTCACAGAGCTATGGGAGATCTCATTCAGGGATCTCTTCGTTGAGGCTGGCTTGAGCGCAATCGAGGATGCAGGAGTAGAGGGCGAGGCGATCGACGCACTCTACATCGGTAACATGAGCGCCGGGAGATTCATAGAACAAGAGCATCTCGCATCCCTTATAGCAGACTATGCAGGGCTTGCATCGATCAACACGCCCTCAACCAGGGTTGAAGCAGCCTGTGCATCAGGGGGACTTGCGCTGCGCCAGGCAGTTCTCGCAGTAGCATCAGGGCACCATGATATAGTGATTGCAGGTGGTGGCGAGAAGATGACAGATGTTGACACAGGTGACGCAACAGATGTTCTTTCAGCCGCAGCAGACCGTGAGTGGGAGGGAATAATGGGCGCTACCTTTCCGGGGTTATACGCGATGATAGCCCGCCTCCACATGCACAGATACCACACCACGAGCGAACAGCTCGCACAGGTTGCTGTTAAGAATCACTACAATGCCACCATGAATCCCAAAGCCCAATACCAGCGTGCGATAACGATCGAGAACGTGCTCACATCACCCATGGTTGCAGACCCATTGCATCTCTTCGATTGTTCGCCGATGACAGATGGAGCCGCAGCAGTGATACTTGCACCAGCAGAGGTTGCAAAAAAGTACACTGACACCCCAGTCTACATCAAAGCCACAACACAGGCAAGCAGCACTATATCACTCCACGACAGAGAAGATATCACAACACTTGACGCAACTGTTGCAGCAGCACA
>NJEL02000068.1 GCA_002254825.2 Methanosarcinales archaeon ex4572_44
AGAGTCATTCATCATGGAAACACACCATCTACTATCTGATAACCATTTCGAAGGCACGCGCACAGCGAGTATTTGAGAAAGGGTTCTGGTCTGAGTAGGGGGTGGCTGGTGGCAGCCTTGCTCTATTTTCTTGTTGTTGTGTGTCTGAGGTCGATTGCGATTCCGCGTTTTGATTGGGTCATTTCTTCTCCTGTCATTCGGGATCTTCCGACTGCAAGGATTTTTTTGTTTGTTATGAGTACTTCGTCGCCTGGGCGGATTAAGGGGTCTGCGTGGATTATTCCGGGTGCGAGGATTGTTCCTTTGGGTGTGAATTCGTCGATTTTTACTGTGTAGTGGTTTAGTTCTGCTATTCGTTTTGCTCCGTGTATTGTTAGTGCGAGTGTGCCGTATTGGGGCACGAGTGTTGCGAGTTGTTCTCTCTTGTGGTGTGCCTGGTGTTTGGGGTATGGTGCTTTTATTGTGGCATCAACTGGTATGAGCTTTCTTCCTGTTCCTTTTCCGAACTGGTAGTCTGTGATTGCTCGCATCAGGTCTTTTTTTGCTTCTTCGGGGTTTCGTCTGGGTGTTTCTGGTTTCAGCGTGTTTTTGATCTCTCTCTTTAGTTTTTCGAGTGAGTCGCTTGCCGTGGGATTATTTCCTGCCGTGAATTTGATCGGCTGTGAGAGTTTCTCGCTCACTTCTCTGCAGATCTCCTTGTATGCGCCTGTGGCGTGTGCGATTATTGTTTTGTAGTGGTGTTCTCTGAGGTAGTTTGATAGGCATTCTACGGCAAAGTTGTGTTCGTCAGAGTTCCAGTTTCCTGTGACAGGTGTGTCGTAGTGGGCTGCTGGGTACGTGAGTTCGAGTTCGCGCGGGACTATTCCGAGTGGTGATGTGATTATCACTTCATGGATGTAATTTGTAAGCCCTCCCAGTGCACGGCGTATTTTCTGGTGGGAGGGCGATCTTGAATATGGTTTATGGCTCGAACAGTGGAGCAAGAGCAGGATATCAAGTTCTGGTGGTGTGTATCTCTCCCGGACTCGCTCTGCAAATCGCTGCACTTCGACTCGGTTCAGGCTCTCTCCTGTGCAGGCGTTGAGCCGTGCAGATCGTATGACGGGTGTTCGTTTTTCAAGATATGTGTGCTCGTAATCGAGGTGTTGGAGGCTTGCGGTCTGCCACGGTTCCACCCTGCATGCGCCCTCTACGTATTCTCGAAGCTGCCCCGTTCTGATGAGTTCTCTTGTAAGGCTCATCTCTTCATCCATCTTTGCACGGTTGTGCTCTTCGAGCAGTTCACCACGTTCTTTCTTTGAGAGTGCGAGGATCGATTGTGGTGTGTGATCGATGCAGGCATGGCATCGGCAGGGCAGTTCTCTCAGGCTCTGGAGCGGTATTCTCCCCGCTCGTGTGAAATACTTGTCCTGGTATGCGCTAATTATCGCCTGGGTGTAGTCGATGATGTCAACACCAGCGTAGATTAAGAGTGCGAGGTTGTAAGAGGTTGCGAGTGCGGGTGTGTAAAGAGCGCTATCGTATGGAATCTCTTCCCTTACTCGTATGATGGATGATATGAACGCCCGCTGGTTTCCCATGAGATCTGCTGCGGAACCAAGGACATAGAGACAAAACCCCCCCGGAATAACTCCTCTTGGGTGTATCACAACACCTGTTGCAGAGTTGTCAGTCTTCACCAGTTTCCGTGCTTCATCGATTACCTCGATCGGTGTTCTGAAGGGCATCGGAAGATATGGAAATACCTGGAAGGGGCAAGGGCTATTGCTCTGGCTCTTCTCATCGCTCCAGATGCGTCTCCCTTCCACGTCCTCTGCCTCGATTACGCAAGGGGTATGAAGCTTTTTTTCAGCTTGAAGTTTTCCGATTCGGGCAGCAGAGTCTCGATCGATCACTTCAAAGTGTGGCCCATTTTTCATGGGTAATGTTCCCCACTCATTCTAAATTCAACAAATTTTTTATCTGTTTCATCCCTCAATGTTTCTCCAACTTCCTGAAATACCTCTAATAAATCCTCATAAATATCATCACAAGCAACAAAATTCCAAAATTCTTCTCCAACTAAAATTTCCCCATTTTCTAAATCATACAACCCTTTTAATGTCCATCGCTCATAGGGTTCTGGATGGTAAGGATTGTAGGGAATAGCAAGTCTTGTATAAACTTTGATGTTTTCATCTTGGCTTAATCTTAAACCAGGCCACCTTAAAAGTTTCAGTTTTAATGCTACAAACTCTTTCATATTTGGCTTTGCACTTGTGATGTCAAAATAGTTTTCTTCATCCCCTATTTTCATGAACAAGTCTACAGTTGAATCTGGATCTTCTTTTGCTTCTCCTCTACTTATCTTTTTTCTGATCTGCTCTATTTCATAAATTTTGTTTGCGGCAGCTTCCCCCTTTCGGAGTTTGTAGTGAATATCCCGAATTAGCTCTTCTGTCTCATCATCTATCTCGCCAAGCATTTTATATTGTCTTTCTGCGTAATTGCCAGCACCCTTAGCCAAAATAACTGCAACCTGTTCCCAGATAGACATCCCAAAAGTAGTATTCATTGAGTGAATAAAAGAAAACATTGCATAACGGTCTTTGCCGAGAAGCCTATGATGAAAAGGCATGTGATTTGTCTCAGGTTTATAATTCCTCAGTTTTTCCCTTGCCGTGGTTATAAGAAGTTCAGCAATTTCACTTACCGTTTTTGACGGCAAACTCAAACATCACACCTTCCTGAAGTAGAATATGGATTCAAAATACTTATTAGAATCTCTTTCGGTCCTCATTAATACAGGTCTGTTAAAAATATCAATTAGTTCAAAACCACATTGTTTCCCAATTTCGGGATACAGATTGAACTTATCATTTGCCACAACAAAAATTGATGCATCGTCCTTCAGATATTTAGATCCATTTTGGAACACGTGTATTATTCCCTCCATGTATTCTTTTTTAGCGTTCCCATTTCTACCTTTTTTGGCAGGCCCTATCTCTAAATCGTCAAGTCTTGGAAAATCAAACAATTCATAGGCATATCTATGCTGTTCATGATAATCTATAACTCCCACGTATGGGGGAGATGTGAAAATGCCATCTATTTTAAAGTCATCAGGTAATTTGATTGTTCTTGCATCTCCCTGATATATTTTGATAAATGCATCCGTTCGAATTTTGTTAAATTCTTTTAGTCGTTTTATAGTGTCATAACTGTAGCGATTTATAAATTTTAAAGCCTCTTTAACTGGCTCACAATATCTTTTATGTTTAATGCACCAGTAAGTTTCTCTAACTGGTTTTTTTGGGCGTGCTAAGTCATAATGGGGGATAAGTCTTGCTGAGCGGGTAGACCTTGAGATAATGATTTTCAGAATATCCTGATTTTTGTAATCGGTCATTATACTTTTGTAGAAAAAAATTTCTTGTAATGCCCTATCAGAAAACCATGTTTTCAAATATTCACTATCGGTTTCAAATCTTTTTATCTCATCGCCAAATAATGTTTGCTCACCTGTCGTTAGCTGTTTACTGAATACTTTCAATCTTCTTAATGCATCTTTAATCTCTTTCTCAACCTCTGGTATATCGTACTTTTTTGTCTTAACCTTCTGAATCAATACATTAAAAGGTGATAGTTCTATACCTATCGAGTTTATTCCCAATACATTCGCTTCTATCAGGGCAGTTCCAGAGCCCGAAAATGGATCGAGTATTGTATCACCCATTTTGAAATATTTCTTTAGAAACACCTCTACAAGTTGAGGAATAAATTTGCCAAGATATGGATGTAGACGATGGACGTGTTTTGTTCGATCCTTTTCTCTCACACCAATAAAGGTCAAATCATTACCCAGCACTCTAATATTTTTTTCTGTGTCTGCTTTCGTCTCAATAAGCTCTGTGTCTATCCCAAACTTGACAGCAGCCCTCTTGTTCGTTTCAAGCACGTTATTTAATCTCCTTAATCACTATTAAAAATTCTGTCAATCATCCATGTGGGGCGACCAACTGCGTATAACTATATGTAAAAGAGTATCATAGCTCCAAGTGCGCCCACAAGGACTGCTGACGCCACAACTATAGTAGGATCGCTCTCTCCGAACCTGGATAGCCATCGGTCGGTTAACACTATGACTGCCAAGACCATTATTACAGAGAAGATGATGTCCTTAATACCGATGTCTTCGATGAGACTATCACCACTATTCATCCTTGCACCTCATCAAGAACTTCTGTTTTGCAGGTATATTATATAAATATGTCTTTTTGTGGGTTGTGGGTCATCTGAAGATTCTGTCATGGAAGATCTATGGAAGATCTTGACAGAGAGGAAGATTATGGCGGTAAGATGCTATCATTTCACCTACACCGTTCAACACCCACCCGATCGCAGCACTCTTTGATTGGACAGATGCTGCACTTCGGGCTTATCGGTGTGCAGATCCTCTGCCCGTGTCTCACAAAGAGGCTGTTGAAACTGGTCCAGTACTTCTGAGGCAGAAGATCTCTCAGGACAAACTCTGTCTCATCAGGGTTCTTTGTTGAAACTATGCCGATCCTGTTTGATATCCGATGCACGTGCGTATCTACAGCGATCCCTGGCTTTCCAAATCCCTGTGTGACCACGATGTTTGCAGTCTTGCGTCCAACACCCCTGATTTTCAAAAGCTCGCCAATCTCATCAGGCACCTCTGACTTGTATCGTTCAAAGATCTCTCTCGATATCTCCTTGATTTGAGACGCTTTCTTCCTGTAAAATCCGACAGGGTAAATTGCACGCTCGATTGTCTCTTGGTCAAGTTCGAGCATCTCCTGTGGGGTCTTTGCAAGTTCAAAGAGCCTCTCCGCTGCAGTGGTTGTAACCGCATCCTTTGTACGGAGACTGAGGATGCACGAAACCAGAACGAGAAACGGATCCCTATCAATGGGGGCGCCAGCATTCACTGCATCAGGGTGTGTTTCCTCAAGCCTTGCTATGATCCTTTCAGTCTCAGCGTGCAAGCTCTCTCACCTTTGCCATGTTCCAGGCATCACCCCTATCGTGATCAACAGGCGTCTCAAGTATCATTGGAAGATTTCTCAAACGAGAATCGTGGAGAATCAGTCTGAATCCGTTCTCTCCGATCCTGCCAAGCCCGATGTGCTCGTGCCGATCAAGCCCAGAACCAAGCCCGCCCCTCGAATCATTCAAGTGAAGCAGTCTGAGCATCGAAAGCCCGAATAACTCATCAAACCGCGCAAGAGTCGTATCGAGTCCTTCAAGCGTCCTCACGTCATAACCCGCAGCATAGGCATGACAGGTGTCAAAGCAGATGCCGATACGGTCAATCTTCTCGATCCGATCCAGTATAGCCCTTATATCCTCAAATTTCCCTCCAACACTATTCTTCGTGCCTGCCGTATTCTCAAGAAGCAAGATCACATCACCATCATACCCAGAAAGAGCCCTGTTTATCCCATCTGCAACTCGAAGATACCCTCTTTCAAGCCCACTTCCAAGATGGCTTCCGAGATGTGTGACAAGGTACGGAATCCTGAGCATGGAGCACCTTTCAAGCTCGAGAGAAAGCGCATCAACAGACCTAAGATACACGTCCTCCTTTGGACCTGCGAGGTTAGGAAGATATGGCATGTGATCGACCACTGGGTAAATTCCTGAAGCCTTAATTCCATTGACGAAACGTTCAACCGTGCCCCTCTCAAGCCCCTTCAACCGCCAGCCCCTCGGATTCCGCGAGAAGATCTGAAAAGTCTCACAACCCATAGCAACAGCACGACCAACAGCACGATCAACACCACCAGCAATCGAAACATGAACACCAACTCTAACCATAACCACCAAAGCCTCACACCACACCATATAAACATCAGATTATTTCTAACCTTTGGAAGAGGCCTAACATCAAGACGAAAAAGGTACTTTATTCATAGAAAACCACAACTGAAACTTTTCTGTTAAAAATAATTTACAAAAAGGAAATTTTTATATACTCGCATCCCATACTCATTTAACATAAAATTAAAAACAGATGTGAAAAACATTAAAATGGATTTGTTAGATAATGATAGATTTTTGTTATCAATCATAACAATTCCAGCAAATATTCACGATTCAAAGTTCTACCTGCTGAGAAAGGATAGGAACATGCATGATGATACTGCGGCTTTTCGATGTGATACAGACACGTGTTAAGATAAAAAAAGAAGGAGAGATTAAAGATGGTAATAAAGCTTAAAGAAGGTGTTTACTGGGTCGGTGCAATCGACTGGACGGTGAGAGATCTTCATGGCTACATTATTCCTACGGGGACGACGTACAACGCATACCTCGTAGTTGATGAGAAGGTAGCACTCGTTGATACAGTGAAGCACGGATTTCTGGATGAGATGATGATGCGAATCGAGAAGATCATCGATCCAGAGAGAATCGATTATGTGATCTCAAACCACACGGAGATGGATCATTCAGGTGTGATTCCATGGGTCATGAAACAAGCAAAGAACGCTACTGTTGTTGCAACAAAGAAGGGTGAAGAAGGTCTTAAGCGGTATTATAAAGCAGACTGGGATTTCAAGACAGTTGGAGCCGATGACGAGCTCTCACTTGGAAAAAAGACACTTGCATTTGTTCCAACGCCGATGCTTCACTGGCCAGACAGCATGATGAGCTACCTAAAAGAGGATAAAATCCTTCTATCAAATGATGCATTTGGACAGCACATCGCATCGTACGAGCGTTTTGATGATGAGGTTGACCAGAACGAACTTATGGAACATGTGAGGTTATATTTTGCCAATATACTGATGCCTTTCACCCAGTTGATCACAAAAAAGCTCGATGAGGTTGAGAAACTCAAAATACCGATCGAAATGATCGCCCCCTCGCACGGCGTGATCTGGCGAAAAAATCCCGCAGGAATAATCGAGGAGTACAAAAAACTCTCCAAGGGCGAGACGGAGAGAAGAGCCATTATCGTCTATGATACGATGTGGCACTCAACAGAAAAAATGGCAACTGCAATCGCAGAAGGGATCATGGACGAAGGCGTCAAGGTTGATGTCATGAAGCTTCGAAGCTCGTATATTAGCGAGGTTGTCACGAAGATTCTCGGATCAGGAGCACTTGTCATCGGATCGCCAACACTCAACAACGGGGTATTCCCGACTGTTGCAGGTTTCATGACCTATCTTGAGGGATTGAAGCCACAGGTCAAGAAAGGCGCAGCATTCGGCTCGTTTGGATGGACAGGTGGAGCAGTCAGAAAACTCCAGACACAGCTTGAAGGAATGGGAATTGAGCCGATCGAAGACGGTCTTGAAGTTAAGTTCCTGCCAGATGCAAACGATATCAAGAGCTGCATCGAATTTGGAAGATTGATTGGAAAGTCCATAAAGGAGGAAAATTGATGAGTAATGAAGAGAGAATACAAGCACTTAAGACTGCAATAAAGCTCGAAGAAGATGGAAAGGCGTTCTACCTCAAAGCAAGCGAAAAGACAACGCAGATAGTATGAGCGAAGAAGAACTATCTGATAGCGTTAAGGTTCTTGAGATCGCTATCGGGATGGA
>NJEL02000011.1 GCA_002254825.2 Methanosarcinales archaeon ex4572_44
GTGAATCGGACGGGAGAGCGTGGGCGTAGGCTTGCCGAGGATGTGGCAACGGTTGGCGTGGCTGAGGCTTTCAGTTTTTCGTCTATGGAAGAGCTTTTGGATGGTGCTCACGTACTTGTGAATGCTACATCGGTTGGGATGCACCCTCTTGTTGACAGAACCCTTGTTACTGGTGATATGTTGCATCCTGGTCTTGTGGTATTTGATATCGTGTATAATCCGTTGAAGACACGATTAATTTTGGAGGCTGAAGCTGCTGGTGCACGAATTGTAACAGGCGAGATGATGCTTGTGTATCAGGGTGCTGAGGCTTTCAGAATATGGACTGGGGTCCTGCCACCTGTGGATGTTATGAAGAGAGCAGTGCTTGATGCACTGGGTGTATGATCGGTGTGGTTGGTATGGAGATTCTGATTATCGGCGGCACTGGTGACACTGGCCAGTGGTTTGTTAAGTTCTTCAAAAAGAGGGGTTTTGGTGTTACGGTGTGGGGTAAGAACCGTAGGCTTGATGTTGCAGAGAAGCTGGGCGTTCCATTTGCAGATGACATTAACGAGGCTATCGGGGAGAGTGATGTTGTGATGATATCAGTTCCTATCAACATCACAGAATCGATCATCAGGGAGATAGCACCCAAGATGCGCCCCGGGAGCCTTCTTATGGATGTCACATCGATAAAGAAGGGGCCTGTTGATGCAATGGAGAGATACGCTCCAGAAGGTGTTGAGTGTCTTGGCACACATCCGATGTTTGGACCAAGTATACCTGATATTCGTGGCCAGACCGTGATACTCACACCCACGAGGCGCTGCACCAGGTGGCTGCCAGTGATCGAGGGGATATATACTGAGGCTGGTGCTCACATTGAAATTATAACACCTGTGGAGCATGATGAGATCATGCGGGTGGTTCAGGGGCTAACGCACTTTGCTTACATCTCGATTGCAGCAACCCTTGAAGCGATCAACTTCGATGTTGCAAAGTCCCGCAGGTTCATGAGCCCGGTCTATGAGATCATGCTCGATTTCGTGGGCCGCATACTTGCACAGAATCCATACCTCTATGCCATGATCCAGACAAACCCGCACGTTACCGATCTGCACGACACGTTCATAGGCGAGTGCAGAGCCCTCTCAGACTTGATCAAGGAAGGTGACATTGAAGGTTTTGTTGAGCGGATGAAGCAGGCAGCACGGCACTTCGCAAACACCGAGGCTGCACAACGCCGCTCAGACAAGCTCATAAACAACAAGATAGCAGAGTACGAGAGGTTTGTGCAGGCAGTAAACAAATACTGCGCTGTAAAACACCTCCACACAGAGAGGGTTCACACAGGAACCCTCGTCGAAGTAACACCACTCGGGATAACGCTCCAGAAGAACAAGAAGAAGACCAGGCTGAAGATCGAGAACATCAAACTTCTGACAGATGAGGAATACACTTGGTGGAAACGAGCGGAGATGACGCGTGTCGCAAAAGACGTCTCGGTCTATATTCCAAAAGGGTCAGACCCAATGGTCATACAGCGGATCATAGAGGGCTTGAGCCCTGAAATAATAAGCGCGCGAATAATTGACATTTACAATCAGAGCGAAGAGGGTGTGAGCATCACTTATCGATTGACACTCCTTGCAGAAGACCAGCGAGAGACACTTCAACGAGTAATAGAACTTCTATTGGGAATCGGTTGCAGACAACGCTGAAGAGACTTTCTCTTCGCCGTTCTCAATTGTGCGGATCCGCAGATTGCTCACAAGATCGAGCATACTCTCTCCAAGTACCAGCAACTCGTCTCGTGAGAGTTGCGTCTCAGAACGTATCGCCTCACTCAGCGCATGCTCAGGGATCCCTTGCCTGAGCACCCAGTCACAATCCCGTCCTAAAAGCTCTGAGGCAATGCCTCTCACAAATTCTCTTGTTATAAAACTTCGGAAAAGCGTGGTTCTGACTTCAACGATTCCATCCACTATATCGAGCGACTCAGCCACCCGACGCGTGATCTTAAACCCATTATCACCAGCACTGCCAGTGATCTCACCATAAGCCTGAGGGTCATCGAGTGGCGCCTTGATATCCAGAAAGACGCGATCAACAAGACCACCCTCCACAAGAGAAGAGAGCACATCAGGATAAAAGCCACTGGTCTCAACCCCGACTGCAAGGTCAAGATCCTTCACAAAACAAGAGAGATCCACAAGTCCCTTGGCTTGCGCACACGGCTCACCACCTGAGAAGACAACGCCGCTCACAAAATCACGCGCTCCTTCAATCTTTGCCTCAACAAAACCATAATCTACAGTTTCTCTTCCATCGAGTAGCAGGTGATTGTGGCAGTAAACACATCGGAACGGACAGCCCCTGAAGAAGAGAACAGATACTGCTAGCCCGTACCAGTCAACCGTTGAAAACGGGATGAACCCGCCAAAATTCAACCCGGTCAAGAGAGAACACTTCCAGAAAGACATTTAAAACCAAAAAGAGAGGTGTTTAATAGTTCAATTCCCATATAGTCACATGTTTTGCTTATTGGTTGTACAACGAGAGTGCGTGAAGCACATCTGTCTTTGATACCACGCCGATCGGCCTCCCACCATCTGTTACCACTATACGACCCACATTCTTACTATTGAAGAGTTCAACTATCTCATAAAACGGCTTATTAGCCTCTATAGACACAACATCTTTTGACATTATATCTTTCACCTTCACACCAATCTTTCCATTCGCAAATGCCTTGCCTATGTCCATGAAGGTGACCATCCCAACAATCTCATCTTTATTTTCTACCAGTACTCCATGTATGTTATGCCGAACCATAACGCGCGACGCCTCCTGTATGCTGACGTTCAAACCAACACTTATCACACCCCTTTTCACGTACTCCTTTACAGATCGCTTCGGGAGCGATAGCATCTCCTCCACAGAGAACACTACAGCATTCTCGGTGTCATCTCTTCCAGCTACCACACCAGATAGTATCAGCTTATTCACAGGAGTTGGTCCAACCTGTATCTTATCACCGATATCAAACTCGCGTATGTCACCAATCACCCGAACCACACCATTACAGAGATCAGGATGGCGCAACGATGTGAAATTGATATCCAGCGCAGTGACACCCTCAACCAACCTCCCGTTTCGCCGAATCGGAACCGCGATCTCACCATCATACTCCCCAATCCGCAACACCTCATACGTACCGCTCGTCGTCTTATATCCACCCTTTGGCCCAGGAACACCCTCAACGAGACGCAGTGCCTTGAGAGACTGCATCTGGTTTCGCACCGTCCCAGGGTTTCTTGATATCATCTCAGCAATCTCTTCACCCTTGACTGCATGCTTCTTCTCACGATAAAGCGTAACGAGTGAGGTCAGTATCTCCTTCTGAATTGGTGTCAACTCCATCTGTTTCCTCCACACCGAACAAATATAACGATTAAAGCGTATGTAAACCCTCGAATTATATATAAAGTTTGGCACACCAGACACAAGAAGAAGAGACCCTCAAATTACAGTTTATCTCTTCTTGAGAATCTTTTCACATATGTGATAATCCCTTGGGGTGTTGACGTTCAATACCATGTCGGAATCGTCCAGAACAAAGTTGTAGTCTTCCTGTTCGATCTCGATCTTCTCAGTGTTCAGGATATTGATGCCCACAGGCACTATGAGTTTCCCGTCTTTGTGGAATACGGTCTCTGGTTCTGTACCAAGCCTCTTGCATGCGTCAAGTGGAATGTATACTGATAAAGCGTCCGTCCCAACCTCTTCATAAGCGCAGATCACCCGTTCTAAGAGTCCTGGTGTGATCAGTGGCAGGTCTGACATCACCATGAGCAGTGCTCCCTCAACCCTCGTCTCCCTGACCGCTGTTACCATATCCTGCACATAACCATTCCCTGGCGTCCGTATCACCTGTATCTCGGGGCGATTTTCTTCTGCCCATCTGGCAGTTTCGGGCGTGTTCGGCGATGTGATGATGTAGATATGCCTTATTTCTCTCGTCTTTTTGAGTGCGTCTATCGAGTAGGTGATCATCGGTCTTCCAGAGAGTAGCAGCAGTGGTTTTTCGCCCCGGTCTATATACTTGTTCAGGCGTGTGCCTCTGCCTCCTGCCATTATGAATGCATCCATGAGAAAACCCCACTAAGAGTTACAAGAGCTGCTATGCGTGCCACTTCGTTTGCAGCACCGATCACATCGCCGCTGACACCACCAAACTGCCTATTTGCTGTTACTCGAAGCAGGAGGGCTGCAATCGTTGAAACGACCAAAGCGCCCAACCCCTGAACCTCGCAGAGAATGGTGCAGACGATGAGCGTCACTCCAAGGCTTATCAGATACTTTACAGGAGTGGTGTGGCGGATGGTGACAGAACCCATGCCATCATGGATCACCCTTGCTTTGAGTGATACTGTGAGCATGGCATGCTTGGAACAGACCTCCCCAACAACGAGTGCAGAGAGTAAGCTCGAAGGATCGATATAAGCTATTGAAAGAATGGCTGTGTAGGTCGCAATCAACCCAAAGACCACAAGACCAACACCACCTGTCCCGATTGCAAGATCTTTCATTGCACCGATCTTACGCCGAGAATCGCCGTGTGTTGCTAGCCCATCACCAAGATCTGCAAGCCCGTCAAGATGATTAATCCCGGTGAGAGCATAGAGGGCTGTGAACGCGAAAAGAGCTATTATCACAGGATGAAAGAAAAAATAGGACGCAGCGTATCCGATACCTCCTGCAACGAGTCCTATCACCACGGCACAGACCGGGAAGAGGTAAATATGCCGCATGGCATCCCCAACCCCATCACTAGACGCACCGAGAGGAATGGTTGAGAGAAAAGTGAAACACGAAGAGAGTGAAGAGAAGAACTTTTCCATACCAGCATCCATTCTCAGTGCTTAATTCCACGGGTGTACATGTTCGACGAAACACCACTAATGAGCCCGGCAATCGCATCATCCATGAACGGCCCAAGCTCTCTCAGTACACCAGGTTTATTCCTGTCAAACCGAGCGTACTCAAAACCACCCTTGTGACCCGCGATGTAAGTAGCGATCACCTGTCCCAGCACTTCATCGGCGAGCAGATAGTTAAGATCTTTTTCGTATGCAGAGGCTGGCAGATCAGGAAGCTCCCGCTTCACACCAGCGTCTTCGAGTAGGATTGCAGCATAGAGCAATAGGCAGAGATTCGGATCCGAGAGTGCGAGTTCAAGCTCTCGTAAAAAGACCTGCTCGGCAGAATCCCGCGTCTCAACCCCGGGATGCGGAACATACAATTCCATTGCAGTTGCTACAAGCACATCCTCACCCAACCCACGCCTCGCGAGAAGATCCCTGATACTCACTGAACTCACATCATTTCCAGAATCATCATTCACACTCATGAAAATAGCACCTGATGCAACGATTGAAACATCATGATATATATAACCCAACATCTCCCACCAGTAAACCAAAAGAGCGTGATAAGCTGGCTATCACACGAAACCGTGTTGACACCTTTCCGAAGTCGTCTTTGATCTGAATCCCGTGGATGCCACCGTGTAAGTTGACAGTTCCAAACGGTACGTAGGTTTTAATAACTTGCAACAGTTATACCCGATTGTGAAAGTATCGCGAGGTTAGATCTCAAACTTTCACCTGGCATTCTAAGGACGATACTTGTTTTGATTCTATTGTCAAGTCTTTTCATGCTCAAGTAGTTCGCATGTTTTGCAGGCTTTGTTGTTCCCGGTTGGTTCTCCGCAGAGTTCGCATCTTCGTACTGGTGTTATGGTCTGTGTCATTTTGAGGCTTTCTGTTATTTTTTCAAAGCCTGTTAGGAGTGCATATTTTGTTCCGGGGTGGGTGGTCTCGTAGTTGTTTAGGAGGTTGCGTGCATCGTTTCGGAGGGCAGTTGCTGCGTATGGACAGGTGCTTGTATCGAGAGGGAGGTTTGTTGTGATGGCGTAGAGTGCCACTTCTTTTTCTGGTATGCTTCGAAGTGGTTTTATTCTGGGTACAAGCCCTTCTTGCCTGTTTTCTGGTATCATGCGTGTCATTCGGTCAATATTTGCGTGGAGGTAGTTCATTAGGATGGTTTGGGCTTCGTCATCGAGGTTGTGGCCCATTGCAAGCTTTGTTGCGCCCAATTCTCTTGCGGTGCGGTTCAACAGGTTTTTACGAAGCACGCCGCAGATGGAGCATGGGTTCCTTCCGTTGCCTGTCATTGTATCGAGATCTGCTCCGAAGGTGTCCCTGAAGCTCTTGACAACGTGGGCCACCTCGAGCGTTCCTGTCAGTTCGTCTGCATGTTCGAGTGTGTGTCTGCGATAACCATGGATTCCTTCATCGATCGATATTGCCACAAAGCTTATGTCCCGCCGCTCGGAGAATAATTTGTGAAGGACAGAGAGAAGCATGCTGCTGTCTTTTCCACCTGAGAGTGCGACTGCTATGGTGTCGTTCTTTTCAACCATCCTGTATTTTCTTATGTCGCGCTTGATCTTGCGCTCAATATCCTCTTTGAGATGATATTCACAGAGGTGTGCGCTCGAGTATTTCTGGAATATCACTGCGCTACGGTTGCATCTGTCACACTTCATGATTCCTAACGGTTTTGATGAGAAGGCATATTAACTTGATTCGCATTAATCTTAGTGGTGTCCTGTGATGGACGATTATAGGTTGAGAGAGTTGCTCGAGGTTGTTGAGCACAATCCGAAGATTCCACCCGAAGAGCTTGCAGTGATGCTCGGGATGAGCGTTGAAGAGGTAATCCAGAACATAGATAGACTTGAAGAGCAGGGAGTTATTCGCAATTACAAGACAGTTATTGATTGGGACGCTGTTGGCGAAGAATACGTGTATGCGATAATAGAGCTGAAAGTAGCTCTTGAAGATCGCAGTGGATACGATACTATCGCAAAGCGGATTGCTGGCTTTCCTGAGGTGCGCTCTGTACACCTTGTCTCAGGGGATCATGACCTTTCAATCACGGTGCGAGGTAAGAGTATGAAGGACGTGGCGTTCTTTGTTGCCGAGAAGATAGCACCGCTCAAACAGATACAGGGGACTGTAACACACTTTGTGCTCAAAGCCTACAAAGAGGACGGTTTGATCCTATTTGGCGATGAAAAACCAAAAAGACTCCCTATAACACCATAAGGAGGATTTTAATTGCTTGGTGAACAAATAACAGACAAAAAAAAGTCAGGTAAGATATCCAAGGTAGTTCAAAGCATACCACCATCTGGCATCAGAGAGTTCTTCGATCTTGTGATGGGCAGAGACGATATCATATCACTCGGTGTTGGAGAACCTGACTTCACCACACCATGGCACATCAGAGAAGCTTGCATCTACTCACTCGAAAAAGGATACACGACCTACACCTCCAATCAGGGACTCGCAGAACTTCGAGAACTGATATGTGAAGAGATCCACCAGGATCAAAGGATCACATACTCGCCCGACTCTGTCCTCATCACAACAGGTGTCAGTGAAGCATCAGACCTTGCCATGCGCGCAATCCTGAACCCAGGCGAAGAAGTGCTCGTCCCAGAACCATCCTACGTATCATACAAACCATGCATATCACTTGCAGGCGGCACACCTGTTCCCATGGAGACAGAGAGAGAAGACGAGTTCAGGCTAACACCAGAACAACTCGAAAAACAGATAACACCCAAAACAAGGGCAGTGATACTGAGCTATCCGAACAACCCCACAGGCGCTATAATGGAGAAGAAACACCTCGAAGAGCTCACAGACGCCATAAACGAACATAACCTCATAGTAATCTCTGATGAAGTCTACGGAAAACTCACATACAACAAGAAACACACCAGCATAACAACACTCAACGGAATGAAAGAACAGACAATCATCTTGAACGGATTCTCAAAATCACACGCCATGACAGGACTCCGAATAGGCTATGCAATCGCACCAGAAGAGATCATTGACGCCATGAACAAAATACACCAATACACCATGCTCTGCGCACCAATCACAGCACAAATGGGCGCAATCGAAGCACTCCAGAACGGGAATGCTGAGATGGAAAAGATGAAGAAAGAATACAACCGCCGCCGCAGAGTATTCGTGCGCGGCTTAAACAGGATCGGACTTGACTGTGCAACACCAGGCGGCGCATTCTACGCATTCCCCTCGATCACAGCGACAGGACTTGGGTCAGAAGAATTTGCAGCACAACTACTGACAGAACAACAAGTAGCAGCAGTACCAGGCAACGCATTCGGTAAAAGCGGCGAAGGGCACATCCGCTGTTCATACGCAACCTCACTCGAAGAATTGAAGATTGCACTCGAACGAATAGAACAATTCGTCGAAAAATCCCTTTTGGGTCGAAATTGATGCAATAGTACGTTTAAGGTGTGTGTCTGGTCTCGCCGACTTTGGGTTCGTATCTGTAGTTTTCCAATTTCGGTTGGTTTTTATTCTGGCGGAGTCTCTCTGCCATGCGTACGGCGTCTCTTGTTGCTGTTACGTCGTGTGTTCTTATAATGTGTGCCCCGTTGTAGATTGCAATTGCGATTGCGGCAATGCTTCCGTGGAGTCGTTCTGTGGGCGGTTTTTTGAGTATGTCTCCTATGAATGATTTTCTTGACAGGGCTATTAGTATAGGTTTTTTGAGTGGTTTGAGACGTCTCAGGTTGTTTATGATTTCGATGTCGTCTTCCGCGACTCTGCCCTCGTGCCAGCGTCCGATTGCTGGGTCGATTATGATTCGTTCGCTTCCAACGCCAGCTTTTTCTGCGGTTTGGATTATGTTTGAGAGGGCGCTTAGGGTTTCGGTTATGCCTGTTACGTCGCCTGGTTGTTTTTTGCTTGCCATCAGTATTGTGGGGCAGTCGTGTTTGGCTGCGACGTGTTTCATCTTTTCGTCGCAGGTGAATCCACTCACGTCGTTTATCATGTCGGCGCCCGCGTCGAGTGCTCTCTCTGCAACCTGCGAGTGCATGGTGTCGATTGATAGTGGGATTTTGACTCTGTCTCGTAGTTTCTTGATTGCTGGTATGACCCTTCTCTCTTCTTCTTTGGTTGTTATTCTGGGTGCGAGTGGCCAGGTGGATCTGCCACCGATGTCTATTAGATCAGCGCCGTCGTGTATCATCTCTTCTGCTGTCTGAATGAGGAGGTTGGGTTCAACCACTGATTGTTTGTAGAATGATTCCCGGCTCAGGTTGATTACGCCCATGATTCGCACGGGGTGGTTGTCGCCTACCCGAAGCCCGCAGATTGTGACGTCGATTGTCATGTGATATTCAGTTCATGAGAGGTTGTGCTGTTGTTTTGCAGCTTTGAGTGTGTGCTCCATCAGTATTGCGATCGTCATTGGCCCAACGCCGCCCGGGACGGGTGATATTAAAGAGGCTTTCTCGATCACTTCCTCAAACTCCACATCTCCGTGGACTCGGTCATCGATCCAAGTGATACCCACGTCAAAGACGACCGCGCCCTCTCTCACCATCTCTTTCTTGATCAGTCCTCTGACGCCTGTGGCTACGATCAGTATCTCAGCTTCTCTCGTCTGTTCCCCGAGGTTTTTTGTGTAGATGTGACAGGTTTTTACGGTGGCGTTGCGATTTACGAGCATTATTGATATCGGTTTTCCTATTACGTTGCTGTGTCCGACCACTACTACGTTCTTGCCTGTTACGTCGATTTTGTACTCTTCGAGTGCGCGGATTATTCCTTTGGGTGTGCATGGGACGAATCCTTCCTTTCCTATGAGCATTCTGCCCATGTTTAGTGGGTGGAATCCGTCAACGTCCTTTTCTGGTGCTATAGCTGACATCACGTCTCGTTCATCCACGTGTTCTGGCATCGGAAGTTGGACGAGGATTCCGTTCACATCTGCGCGGTTGTTGAGGGTGTGGATCAGATTTATGATCTCTTCCTGTGGTGTTTCTGCCGGGTATTTGTGGTCTTCTGATCTGATTCCGACGCGCTTGCATGCCCAGTGTTTGAGTTTCACGTAGAGCTTTGAAGGTGGGTGCTCGCCCACAAGGATGGTTGCAAGTGTCGGCTCCACACCCTCTCTTTTGATTTTCTCAACCTCTGTTTTGACTTCTGCCTCGATTCTATCAGCTATCTTACGTCCGTCAATTATACGGGGGTCTGTGACTTCTTCAAGCCTCTGCAAAAATTTCCACCCCCCTTTACATTGGCACTGGGTGTTGTTTACAGAGTTCTGCCACTCTCTCACTCACCTCTTCGAGCACCTTTGGATGGTCTCTCTCTCTGATGGTGGTTGCTATGCACTCTGCTATTGTGCGCATTTCAGCATCTTTCATACCTCTGGTCGTTACTGCAGGGGTTCCCACGCGAATACCACTTGTGATAAACGGGCTTCTGGTCTCAAATGGCACTGTATTCTTGTTAACGATGATCTTCACCTTTTCGATCAGTTTTTCTGCATCTTTTCCAGTTATGCCATGTTTTGTGAGATCAATTAGCGAGAGATGATTGTCTGTTCCGCCTGAGACTATGCGCATCTCCTGCCTCTCAAGCTCCTCTGCAAGGCTCTTTGAGTTTTTGATAATCTGCTTCTGATACTCCACGAACTCTGGTCTCTGTGCCTCTTTGAAGGCTACTGCCTTTGCTGCGATCACATGCATGAACGGTCCGCCTTGCATTCCTGGAAAGATCGTTTTGTCAATGAGCGATGCATATTCCTCATGACACATGACCATCCCGCCGCGTGGCCCCCGCAGGGTCTTGTGTGTGGTGGTCGTTACAAAGTGCGCGTGAGGTATCGGGTTTGGATGGAGACCTGCTGCGATAAGACCTGCGATGTGTGCCACGTCCGCCATCAGATACGCCCCAACCTCGTCAGCAATCTCCCTGAATCGCTTGAAATCGAGGATTCTCGGATAGGCACTTGCACCTGCAACAATGAGCTTTGGCTTGCTCTTGCGTGCAAGTTCTTCCAAATGGTCGTAGTTTATCGTCTCAGTCTCCCGTTCAACGCCATATGGTGTTACATTATAGAACTTGCCTGAAAAGCTCACAGGACTCCCATGTGAGAGATGCCCGCCGTGTGAGAGATCCATACTAAAAATAGGATCGTTAAAATTTAACACGGCGAAATAAACTGCCATGTTTGCAGCAGAACCCGAATTAGCCTGAACATTCACATGTTCAGCACCAAAGAGCTCTTTTGCACGCTCGATTGCAAGATCCTCTGCCATGTCAACAAACTCACACCCGCCGTAGTAACGCTTGCCAGAATAGCCCTCTGCATACTTGTTGGTCAAAACAGAGCCCTGTGCTTCCATAACAGCCCTGCTAGCATAGTTCTCTGACGCGATCAGATTGATCTTCTTCTCCTGCTTCTCAATCTCAAGCCGAATAACCTCTGCAATCTCAGGATCAACTTCTTCAATATAACTAATCATACTCGATACCATCCAAGAAAACTTATGTGCTCGATATATAATTCCACCCCCCACATAAACTATGCTATCTCATATTTATTTCGCTTCATTCTCTTGCCCCCAATTGATGTTGTATTGTGCTAGCTCCAGATCGTTTAGGAATTTTGATTTACTTCTTTTACCGCGTCATCCCCTTTGGATTTTTGGGTGTTTTTCAAAATACTCTTTTTCTGGTTTTTGTTGCAGGTCTTGGCACGATTTTGTCTCCGTGTGTCCTGCCGATTCTACCCGCAGTGCTTTCGGGTTCTGTCGGTAGCAGGTTTCGACCGCTTGCGATCGTAGTTGGGGTCTCTGTTACGTTCACGACTATGGGCGTTTTTGCTTCACTCTTTGGCGCGGGTTTCATGCTCTTTGAGGCGTATCTGCGCTGGTTCTCGATCGTTTTCATCATCGCCATGGGTTTGGTGCTATTTGATGAACGGATTGGAGGTGTGTATACGTCTCTCGCAAGTCGTGCAGTTTCAGCTGTTAAGCTGCCCGCTGTTGAAGCAGGGGGAGGTGGTGGCGTTCTCGGCGGCTTTGCTCTTGGTCTTTCGCTCGGTGTGCTCTGGATTCCGTGTGTTGGCCCGATCCTTGGCGCGGTGCTCGCGTATGTTGCTGCTGGCGCTGCTGGCAGTGGGAGTTTATTCTATGGTGCCTTCCAGCTCTTTGTTTACTCATTGGGTGTGGGGGTCCCGATGCTCCTCATCGCTTATTCTGGAAAGACGATCTCTGGGCGGTCAAGCAAGATTGCTCGATATGCACCTTTTTTCAAGAAGATCTCTGGTTTTGTGCTCCTCTTTGTAGGTATAATGATGCTCTCAGGAGTGGATAAAATTATACAGCAGATCCTTTGAGTAATTGATCTGATCACTACACTCCGCAGCCATACAGCTGGTATGTCTCCTCAATTCGAAGCACGTTCACCCAAATTTTCCCTTTTCCAGAATTAAATATTTATCACTGATTATTCACCGATCACATGGTTATAACAAAATACCACGGTGAAATTCTAACAGACGATGTTGCCCTGATCACCGAAGGCATCATCTGAAGGAATGGTGCCCCAACCACCTCTGGGCGCCCGGATGTTATCACGGCTCAGTAGGGCAAGGCTGGAGGGAGTCTCGATTAAATCGAGGCTGCTGGCCTACGTTGTAAGCAGCATAGTTGAGAAATATACCTCTACACAAAATAAATAAAAACGAAACCTTTATACACCAAAAACGCTAACAAGCCCTGTACCTATTAAGTACGGGGTATAACAGGGGCTTTCCAGCCCGATGTCCATAACTCTGGAGAAAAGTGAGTCCACATCCCATGTTACGGTCGGAAAGAGCTCTGTTGTGAAGGGGGTTGAGTTTGTGGATCTGAAGCGGGCAGGTGACCCGGTTGAGCTTGCAAAGAGGTACAACGAAGAGGGTGCTGACGAGCTCGTATTTCTTGATATCACAGCTTCGCACGAACGCCGCGATACGATGGTTGATGTGATAGAGCGTACATCGGATGAGGTGTTCATACCGCTCACGGTTGGTGGTGGGATCAGCACTGTAGGAGCCATCCGGGGGATTCTGCGGGCGGGGGCAGACAAGGTCACAATCAACACGGCAGCTGTGAAGAACCCTGAACTGATCAGGGAGTCTTCAAGCATCTTCGGCTCCCAGTGTATCGTTACAGCCATCGACTGCAGGCGTAATCATAGGATCGAGCATGGGAGGAATATTATCACGCTTGAGGATGGTAGCCAGGCTTGGTACGAGGTTGTGGTTTATGGGGGGCGAAAGCCGACTGGGATTGATGCTGTATGGTGGGCAGGGGAGGTTGAGCGGCTTGGAAGCGGGGAGATTATGCTCACGAGTATGGACAGAGACGGCACCTGTGATGGTTTCGATCTGCCGATCACACGAGCCATCTCAGAGGCTGTTAACATTCCTATCATAGCGTCCGGTGGTGCTGGTAACATCGAGCACATCTATGATGCTTTTGTGCGGGGCAGTGCCGATGCAGCACTTGCAGCAAGCATCTTTCACTTTAAAGTCTACACTGTGGAAGACGTGAAAAGATATTTGCAGGAGAGGGGTGTGCCTGTAAGATTCTTGTAATAGGAGTAGAAGAGAAAGGCAGGGGGGCTACCAACTGTTTTTTCCCCATCGGTCGATTTCGCCTTTCGCTATGCGGGTTGATGAGATCGGTTTTCCATCGAATGCGAGGACGTAATCTACACAGACCACTTTGATCTTATCAAGTCCCTTCTCTTCCCGTAGTTTGTTTAGACGCTCTGCGTTTGGGAGCGTTTCTATTGAAACGATGATGTAGTCAAAGTCTTCGGTTAGTGCTGGTCCGAATGGATCGTCGAGCTGCACGACTGTTGCGTTCACATCGAAGCTGGAGATTAGGTTCAGCACCTGCTTATATCTATCAGCGAAGCTTGCTACGTGCCGATCTTTGAGTGAGGCGAAGCGATCAGAGGTGATCCCGATGACCAACTCACCGTCTGATGCGAGTCTGCATGCGTGGGTGAGCACTGTTCGGTGTCCGAGGTGGAGGAACTCGAATGTTCCGCCGACAGCAACACGTACCATTCATACGTACCAGTCATGCCACATTTTTATACTATGGCTTTCAGCATATCTATATCTTCCACGAGGCCCTTCAGTTGCTGGTTCGATTTTACGAGCGGGAGGTGTCTCAGTCCTCTTCGGTGCATCGTGCGTGCACATTCGCTCAAAGGTGTCGTGTGGAGGACGGACAGATCGTTGTTTTTCATAGCTTCTTTCGCCGGGACATCTGGCAACTCTACTCTGGAGACGCTGTAATACAGACTCATCGTGTCTCGCATCGATTCCCATGTCCAGGCGTCCTCGTCAGATCCTGCTGACATGTCAGATTTCTCGATCGTGTCCACGATGGTGCTTGACTGGATCAGATCCTTGTCGCTTATGATTCCAACGAGGTTGCCTGTAGAATCAAGCACAGGCACTACCTTTACACCTGCAAGCTCCATGATTCGTCCGACGAGTGGAAGCGGTGTCTCCTCCCAGACTGAAACGATGAACGTATCAACATATCTTCCAATGGGTTCTTCTATCCCGAGATTGGCTATCGCTCCAATGATATCTGAGACCGTTACGATCCCAACGAGTTCGCCACCGTCCACGACAGGCAGACGACGTATCTCATTATGGATCAATCGCATGGCTGCAGTTTCAATGGTCTCATAGGGTCTTGCTGTGATCGGGTCTCGTGTCATAAGAAGTGCTGTCTGTTCTTCTTCTGGATTTTCTAAGAAATTTGATCGTGTCACAATACCGATAAGTGATTCATCTTTCACAACAGGCACGGCAGATACGTGTTTTTCTTTTAAGAGGTCAAGTACCTTGTTTCTCGATCCTGGGATTGTGGTATACACCACATCCCGTGTCATTACATCTTCAACCGACATGCCTATCATCAGTTTCTCACAACCATGACAGGTATCTTTGAGTTTCGTGCAACCTTGTCGGCAACACTCCCAAGCAAGAATCTGTCAAGACCGCTTTTACCGATGCTGCCCATAACGATCAGGTCTGCAGAGACTTCTTCTCCAATCTGCATTATCTCTTCTGCAGGATGTCCTTCGAGCATCTTCTCTTCCACTTCCACACCAGCATCCGAAGCGATCTCTACCACTCGTTTTGTTGCATTTGAGCCCTCTATCAAGAGAAGTTCGTACATCGATTCCCAGGTTACGTCCATTGGTATGCCTGCAAAGGCAGTGGTGTCAACGACGTGCAGTGCAAGTATTCGCGCTTCTGCAAGCCGTGCAAGTTCAACGGCGTAACGGACAGCTTTCTCTGTATGTATCGAGCCGTCAGTTGCAACCAGTATCTTCCTATATACCTCACTTACCATCTTCACTCTACTCCTATTATTTGTACAATGTCATCAGGGCGTGCTCTTCGCACAAGACCCGCTATAGGGTCCCGCACTCCTCTCAGATTTGGTGAGTTCCTATCCAAGAGCATCAGGCAAGCCCTCTTCCTATCTTCAATTGAGCCAAGCTCATCGTCCAAGCCGAATATTTTCGCTCCATTAAGCGTGCACAACTTAAATACCTGCCTATCATCATGTAAAAATATTTTTGACATGAATTCCATTTCTGCAAACATATTCACAGAATTGAGCATCACATTATCGGTTCCAACACCAACCACGAGACCAGAATCAAGCATCCCCTCAATATCAGGCATGCCAACACCCGTCAAAAGATTCGAGCGCGGACAGACAACAACACCACAATCCGCTTCAAAAGCCCGCTTGAAATCATCTATAGTTCCATGAGTCAGATGAACCACAAAATCAGGCTCAAGATCAAAAGCAGCCCCTATATCACGCCCATCCTTCTCACCAGCATGGAATCCAAAGATTTTGCCAGAATATTTCATTAGGGATGCAATTTCAACAAGATAGTCCCAATCCATATCATAAACACCACTCAAACCCAGACCATCAGAGAGAGAGAGCACCTCAGAAACCCCACAACCATCTGGCCTTCCAAGTATCACACCCTTAAGACCCGCACGATACGCGAGTGCTCTTCCAAGCGCCCTGACACCATCAACCCCGCCCTCGCGAAAATCAACAAAAGCCCCGGTACCAGTCCGCACCATATCCAGAAGGGCAACAGACATTGCACGAACAAGCTCGTCTGC
>NJEL02000069.1 GCA_002254825.2 Methanosarcinales archaeon ex4572_44
GTACTTTTCAGTTCACTACCAACAGCACTTGCATCCTTTTTCAGTAACTCGTTTGCGAGTGAGAGCATCTCTTGGTGTGCAACTCCAAGCAGTGTTCCGATCGTCTCTGGTGTTACGACCCAAGAGTTTATCGCAAGGTTCCTTGCCGATCCTGCTGCTATATTGAGGATTGGGCTGATCGTTGTCGTTGTTGGGTATGCAATATTTACCGATAGGTTGAAGGCTGATTGTGCAGCCTGCGCGAGTTTTTCTGAATATGCTTTTTCATCGATTTCGAGTTCTTCTGGTTTGAAGATGACCCCGTCTTCGTATGCTCCCGCCTTTGCAACGGTTTTCGTCTCTCTGATCACCACTTTTCCGCTTTCGATTGCTGCAGGTATTCCTGCGTTCTGCAGTTCGCCCACGATCGGTCCGGGTGGGAAGGACGTGGGTCCTTTTTCAACTGTGATATCGGTTGGCGTGATCGCTCCGGCTCGGATCGGGGCAGAGGATTTGCTATCTTCAAGTATCTTATAGAGCTTGAAAGGATTATCGTTTGTAAAGATGAGGGCTGTCTGTAAAGATATGTGATCTTTTAGATTTATTATACTGCTATCTTCAAGATCTTCAATGGCTCGTCCTATGAATGTGTTTCTTGACATTTTAAGCACTGCAGTTTCATGAAGGCTTCTTCGTATCCTCTGTAGTTGTTTTGCAGGTATGTCGGCCATTGAAACTATGCCAACGACTGGATAAGAGGTTATTTTCTCTTTGATTTCCCCCACTTCATCCGTTTTCCACTGGGGTATATGTTTACTGTGGTGTTCCATCTCCATCTCACATCACCTTCACAGCAGGACCCATCGTCGTCTTCACGTAGATCGATCGTATGTTCTGTGTTCCACGATCAAGCTGTTGTTCCACTCGTGTGATCACCGATTCCACGTTCTCTGCAAGCATCTCAGGATCCATGTTCCGCCGTCCTACTGGGACATGGAACGTTGGGCGATCCTTTGAACGCACCCTTATAGCTGCATGGGCACGTTCTACCAATTGCGTGACATCTTTATCAGGTGTTAGCGGAAGAGGCATCTTTCCACGCGGTCCAAGCACGCGCCCGAGCGTTTTTCCGATCAAAGGCATGTAAACGGTCTCTGATATAAAGAAATCAACCTCGTTTGCAAGGTTGCGCGCCCGCGTAGGGTCACCTGCAAGAGCCTCTATCTCAGCCTCATCAAAAACATAATCTGCACCAGCATCCTTTGCCTTCTGCGCCACATCACCCTTTCCAAAGACTACAACCTTCACAGGCCGCCCCCGCCCATGTGGAAGGAGTATCTCTTCATCAATCCTGTTCTGAGGCTGGGTAAGATCCACGTTTCTGAGATTTATCGCCAGATCCACAGACTCCTCAAAACCTCTCGGTGGTGAATCCTCCAAAGCCTTTCTCACCGCTTCAACAATCTCTATCGATGTCATTCAAAGAAACCCTCCGTAGTAAGATTATCCGATCGACCATCACTGGTCTACTACAGTAGACCCAAGAAAAATACTTCAAACTATTAATAGGTTACCTTACTCTCAAACACCAAGAGCCTCGTCGAATTCGCCGCTATCAATGGCTTTCACCACATCTTCGGGGCTCATTCCTTCAACTGTGATCCCAAGTGTCCTGCATGTCCCAATGATCTCCTTTACTCGGTTTCGGGTGGTGTATGAGAGCAGTTTATCTTTCTTCATCTCAGAAACCTTGACGAGCTCTTTGAGCTTCAGATCGCCGACTACCTCGCTTCCTGCCAGGCTAGATCCCTTCGTAACACCAAGCTCTGAGAGTATCAATGCTGAAGTGGGGGGTGTGCCAACCTCTATCGTGAAGTTCTTCGCATCATCCACCACGATCTTGACTGGGACCTGCATCCCGTCGTACGCGCCAGTTACCCTGTTTACCTCATCAACCACGGCTTTTATGTTCACACCCAGTGGACCAAGCGCTGGGCCAACTGGAGGCCCTGGGTTTGCACGCCCACCTGAAACAAGTACTTCTACAACACTTGACATAACCATTATTCACCTTTACTCTGTCTCTTCTTTCTTTAAAACTCGAACATTATCTCCCCGCACCGTTATAGGTATTGGAACGACCGACTCGAAGAGTTCAACAGTTATCTCTTCATGAGCCTCGTCCACACGCTTCACCCGCGCCTTTTCACCCTTAAAGGGACCAGAGATGACCTCAACGATAGAACCTTCTGTGATACCTGTCACGGTGAGCTTTGGAGTGAGAAAATGCTCAACCTCTGTAAAACTTGACCGACCACGCACCATCGTGCGAGCGTGAGGAACCTTCTGAACAGCCTGATCAACAACCTCTGGAACCACAGCCTCAACCAGCACATATCCCTTCAACTCATCAGGCACAAGAATGGCTCGCAGATCCAAACCATTCTTACTCGCGACTTGAGCTAGCAAACCCGCTACCGATCGCTCCTGATTAGCAGTGGTCTTGACCACAAATATACAGGTCTCCTCAGAATCTGCAACCTCACTCATACAAACTCAACTCCAATCACAACACCCGTATCCCTAATAAAATCTTTGCTGGACTCGGTCCGCTGGGAATAGAACTTGGTAGGGGTTTTGAAGAGAAGTCTGGAGGAGGTGCAGAAAGAATAAGTTGCAGCTATACTATAGAGCAGGAAAAAGAATGTAATGTGTTGAGGCCGGGGCGATGATAGGATTTTCCTATTTTTTCACCTGATTCACACCACGTTCTCAACGAGCCCGAAGCATCCTGTGAGCATCGCATCACCGAATGGGACTGCGTAGATCACTGGAAGCGTTGATTCCTTCATGATCTCACGGTTGGGACCTGTCAGAAGGATCGTTTTGATCTTATCAAACCCGATGCTTTCATGTATGTAGCACCCGTGTCCTCCGTCGTCGAAGATCTCTTCAAAATCGAGGTTTCCGTCTGCAAGCCTCTTCGTGTAGTCATCCACCTTTGCCGCATTGATCTTTGAGGTGTGATGCTCAAACAAGCTTATTATGCGCCCTTCGTTCACCACGGCAGCGATGGTGTGCCCGTTTCCAAGATTGATTGCCACTGCTGGCTCTTTTGCACGCAGGTCGAGCATGGCACCTGTGATTGCTGCAGGGCCTGTGTCCATCACAACAGGTTTTCTGCCAGAGATTCTGATCGTCTCTGCTGCAGCCTGCATTCGATTGAACTCTGGTGGTGGGCTTTTGTATGCAAAATCGTCAAGTCGCCCACCTTTTTTCAACACCTCTTTGAAGATTTCAAACCGCTTAATCCTATTACTCATATGCGGCGCAAAGCCATGATCCTGGACTGCAACAGCGACCCTCTCAGGTATCCTCATACCATACACCTCAAATACGCTTCCGAGTTCTTCAAGGTTGAGATCGTGGCATAGACGTGCCCTCCCTTCCTGAGGTGTTCTTTCACCGCCCGTGTAAGATGGCCGCCGCCCATCACACGCCCTGTCAAGAAGATCTCCTTTCCATTTGCGGATCTCACCCTCTCGGCGAGGCGGAGTGTTGGAGAAGGCAGAACCATCTTATAACAGTTCTCGATCCTCTTCTCATCATCATAGAGAAGTATGTCCTGCGTGCCCATCCCAACATCAATTGCAAGAATCTGCATGATTCACCATCTCATTAAAACCAAGACAAAGATATACCTAACGCAAGCGAAAAGATCTGAGTTAAATTTCATAAGTAATTCACCCGATCAACATAAACCATTGGCAATCTCTTAACACACATATTAATCTTACTAATCCCACCCATGAAAACCATAAAACCCAGCATCAAAAACAAAATCACAATAAAAATAACAGACATTTTTAAATACCCCTCAACTCATTTCCCTCAACAGAGAAACTCGTTTTATTAAGATTTCCCCATTGTCATAACTTTATTACTCTCACTGGCAATGTCTTGTCACTTTTATGTTTATGGATATCCCATTGTGCACGGGGTTTTTAAGACGGGTGATAAGATTGTCAACGAACGGTAAAGTTTTAATAAATGCATCGTGTGAAGTAAGTTAGTGGATGCAAGGGAGGGAATTTTATGAAAGTAAAGAAAATAACAGTTAAAAATTTGTTTGGGATGTTTTGTCATGAAATCCCTTTGAATATGGCAGAGCACATAACGATCATCCATGGGCCAAACGGGATTGGAAAAACAATTTTACTCACAATGCTGAACGCGCTTTTTAGTTCGTCTTATGAAAAACTACGTCGCATTCCATTCAATGAGTTCTCCATTGATTTTGAGGATGGGAGTGTTCTTTCTCTTGAAAGAGAAATTAAATCTGATCTCGTTGAAAGAAACATGGGTGATGATGACTACGGCTTAGTCTTCAAGTTCAACAAGCACGGCTCAAATCTAGAGTCTTATACAGTGGCACCTGCACGACGGGAAGACATTAATTTTCCTCTGGAAATGCTAGAGGACGTAATACCGGGACTTGAGCAAATAGGTCCTAACAATTGGATTCATGTGCCGACTGAGGAAAAGCTCTCGTTGGAGGCTGTTTTGTATCGTTTTGGTGATAGTTTACCTTTCAAGTCGCGCAAAATAAGAAGGGAAAATGAACCTGATTGGTTGAAAGAGATACGAAATTTAATCCACATTCGTCTCATAGACACCAAACGCTTGTTGAGTTTTTCACATCCACGCAGTCGACGCAAGTATGGAAAATCATATTTGATGACAACCCCATCCGTTATCAGTTATTCTGAAGAGCTTGCAGATGCGATTCAGGAGAAACTTGCAGAATATGCTACATTATCGCAGTCGTTAGATCGAACGTTTCCTACAAGATTGGTCAAAGGGAATGGTTATTCCGAACTAACAATAGACGCTTTGAGAGATGATTTAAGCAAACTTGAAAAGAAACGTTCCCGCCTGATGGAAGCTGGACTACTGGATAAAGAAAAAGAAATCGACTTTACGGGATTAATTCAACAGATCGGTGAGAGCAATAGGAATGTTCTATCGGTCTATGTCGGTGATGTCAAAGAGAAGTTAAAAGTCTTTGACGAATTAACTGATAAGATAGATCTTCTTGTAGATATTATCAATAGAAGATTTCTTTATAAGAAAATGTCGATTAATAAAAAGGAGGGTTTCATCTTTGAAACTTCCGATGGGAAAAAAATATCTCCTGCAGATTTATCTTCTGGGGAACAGCATGAATTAGTTTTAAATTATGAACTACTCTTCAAAGTCAAGCCCAATTCCCTTATTCTCATTGATGAACCTGAATTGTCCTTACATGTTATCTGGCAGCAACAATTTCTAAAGGATTTACAAGAGATCATCAGACTCGCAGGATTCGATGTCCTGCTCGCTACACATGCACCCGATATAATTCATGATCGATGGGATCTGACAGTTGAATTGGGCGGATCCACTAAATGAGGCAAACCGTCTATACCATCACAAATACCGCCCGCATGATGCGCACTCAGTACTCCGGGACGATCTTGATAGTTGAAGGCAGTACGGATTCACGTGTTTATGGACGTCTTGTCAGTAAGACCGAATGTAGGATAATCCCTGCAGAGGGTAAAGAAAAAGCTATTAACGCCTTAGAGATGCTCGAGAAGGATAGTTTTAACGGTGTTCTAACGATTGTTGATGCCGACTTCTGGAAAATAGAAGGTGTTGAACCCAACAATTCAAATATACTCCTGACTGATAGTCATGATCTTGAGACTATGATTCTATATTCAGATGCACTCGATAGTGTTCTATCCGAGTTCGGATCAGACCCAAAAATTATGGATCTTGGTAAACCAATCCGAGATATCTTGCTGGAAAGCGGTTTGCCTATTGGTTATCTGCGCTGGCTTTCATCAACCACGAAAGACAACCTCTCTTTAAAATTTAAGAAATTGTCCTTTGACAAGTTTGTAAACAAAAATACATTGATTGTAAATATCGATAATTTGATAGAACAGGCAAAAACCAATTCAAAAAACTCTAAACTGGATGCAAATGCAACAAAGCTTAAAATAATAGCATTGGCAGGAGAAAGGCACGATCCATGGCAGGTCTGCTCAGGTCACGACCTGGTTATATTTTTATCGATCGGTCTCCAAAATATATTTGGAAATCACAGAGGAAAAAATGTTACTCCTGACGTTGTAGAGGGAATATTAAGAGTCGCTTATGACCATTCGCACTTCAGTTTGACCAACCTTCACAACTCGATTAAAACATGGGAAAAAGCAAATCCATCCTTCAAGATCTTGGAGTAATTAAAGATGAATTGCTAATTAATGGTGCTATTATCTTACTCACTTTCCTTTAACCCACCCCTCTACTAACTTCCATCCATATCAATAAATTAGGTCTTGTGGTGGTGTTTATAGTAGTTTCAGGTTTCCTGTTATTTTTTCGATTTCTTCTTCTGGTGCGGGTCCTATGCCGAGTGTTGTGATTGTTCCTGGTGGGATCTCTGTTAGTCCTGCATCTGTGATTAGGGCTGTTGGAATACTTTTTCTCTCTGCAAGTTCTTTTAATTCGAACATGTCTTCCAGTTTGGGCACACGGAGCACGATCTTTTTCTGCCCGCCGCGTTTCCAGTTCTGTTTTACTGTGGTTGTTGCGTGTTCGTATGCGGTGACTGCTGCGTGTGCTACCTGGACTGCAAGTTTTCCTTTGGATAGTTTGAGGTCGTCGCGTACGATGATGCATTGTTTGTATTCGTTCATCTTGGTCTCCGAGAAATAATGGGGTGTGCGGGGGTTTCAGCCACGTGGAAAGTAGGGTGGTGTGTAAAGACGTTTCGAGCGTATCTAAAGTTCCAAGCGAAACGAGGAAATTGGGAGAGGGCTTAGACCGAACCAGATATGGCATGTTATACGCACCCGAAGGGTCGAAGCTTTGCAAAGCAAAGCGGAGAGTCGTGAGCAAAAG
>NJEL02000070.1 GCA_002254825.2 Methanosarcinales archaeon ex4572_44
AATCGCTGTATCATCTTTTTGAGGTTGATGTCTGCGACCACGTCCCCGTTTCGTATCATAACGTCTTCGTCGACCAGTTCAAGCCCCATTCGGATGGCGTTCAAGGCTCCGAGCGGCATCCTCTACTGAGTATTCGATTCTGACACCATTCCACTTTTCATGGTAGCGCTCCTCTATCTTCTTGGTGAGATATCCTGTTAAGAGCACCACTTTCTCGATTCCTGCGTTCTTGAAGCTTATTATCTGCTGGTTGAGGATGGTATAGTCTTCTTTGATCTCGATAAGTGGTTTTGGTATCTCGTCTGTCAGTGGTCTGAGTCGTTTCCCCTGTACCCCGCAGAGTATCATCCCGATCAATCTCTATCTGCCTCCAAGTTCTACAGATCGCATAGTGGCTGCTATCACAGCGTCCATGATGCCTGCTCTGAACCCGTGCTCTTCGAGTTTGTGGATGCCTTTGATTGTGGTTCCTGCTGGTGATGTCACCATCTCCTTCAACCGATCAGGGTGTATTCCGAGATCGAGCACCATCTTTGCCGAACCGAGCACTGTCTGTGCTGCGAGCGTGAGAGCGGTTCCGCGATCAAGCCCACAGTAGACCCCTGCATCAGCCATTGCCTCGATAAAGATTGCAACAAAGGCAGGGCCGCTCCCGGATAATCCGGTTACTGCATCCATCAGCGATTCTGAGATCACAACCGTTCGTCCGACCGACTCGAATATGGTTTTTGCGATCTGCGCATCTTCATAAGAGACGTTTGGCCCGAGACTTATGGCTGATGGTGACTCGTTTACGGTGACGGTGATGTTTGGCATCACACGGATGATCTTTGCCTCAGCGTTCAGGTGTTCCTGTATGAATTTTATGGGTGTGCCTGCAGCGATGGATATCACGATATGATCTTTATGTATCTGATCTTTTATTCCGTGAAGCACGCTTTCAAGTATCTGTGGCGTCACTGCAAGGATGATCACATCGCTTTTATTCACGACATCATCGTTCTCAGCACACGGGATGATGTGGTACTCCTGAACAGCGTTCTTCAGGACTGCTTCACTGATATCGCTCGCATGGATCTTCTTGGATTCGACCGCACCCGTCTCAACGAGTCCTTTTATCAGGGCAGTGCCCATTTTGCCGGTTCCTATAAATCCTATTTTTTTATCTGTTAATACCATGGTCAACCGTTGTATAAATGCTTCAAACAATATATATCTAATCCTTGCAGGTTTTTGTCTTATCTGAATAAATCCCAGATCTGGGTTGGTTATTCGATTTTTGTGTTTTTGATTTCGGCGTGAAATCGGTCTGAAATGTTTATATACTAATTAAAAATGAGTAATCTTGGATTTTAGTAGAAAAGGATTTTTCAGAATGTTTTTGATTTATATTCCACGGATGAAAGTATTATAGAAGAGATTAAATTTTGTAGGCTGCTTTTAGACCAACAAGTTGATCTAAGACGTCGTCTGTGTTATCCCTTTGAAGATGAAGATCGATAAGCGAAAGCTTGCAGTACCTGTTTTGATAGGTCTTGGAGTCTTCGGGCTGTTCACACACGAGATCGGATTTGAAGAGTTCAGAGTTCTGCTCAGTGGCGTGGATCTGGTGCTGGTACTGCTCGCCATTCTCTTCAACATCGGAACCATCATCTTCTTCACACTCTCATGGCGTGTTTTGATCGCAGAGAAACCCAGTTTTCCCCGCCTCTTCCAGATCTACTTGGTCGGCGTTCTTGTGAGCAACATAACTCCCAGCCTTGGTGCAGGCGGCGAGCCTGTTAAGGCACTCCTCCTCGGAAATGCCACGGACACGAATAGCTCGGCTTGCTTTGCCACGATACTTACCCAACGGGTACTGAACCTGGTCCCTTTCATCTTCGTTGCATTGATTGGTCTCTTCTTCCTTTTTTTCTATAAAAATCTCGATTTTTGGGAGGTTCTGGCAATTCTCTTCATGTTAGGAATCGTCATAACAGCACTACTGTTATTTATCTACCTCTACCTTCGAAAAGATAGACTTGAGCAACTCACGCACAAGGTCATCAAAAGACTCACACCACTGATCCGCATATTCAAGAGAGACTTCAACTATGAGGAATACATTCACACAATCGACGACTCCATAGATCTCTTCCACGACGAACTGAAAAGACTCTCAAAAAATAACGGAAAACTCGCACTGGCATTGATATACTCCTTCATCGGCTGGATATCCAATGTAGCAGCAGCATACATCGTATTTCTTGCACTCAACCACCCTATTAACCCAGGAATTCTGATGATAACATACACAATCGCCATGGTCATCGGAATGATACCATTAATCTCCCCCGGAGGCGTAGGTACAGTTGACAGCATAATGGCAATGCTCTATATCTCAACAGGCGTCCCAAAAGAGATCGCACTCCTATCAACCCTCCTGTACCGACTCATCTCATACTGGCTCAACACCATCATAGGAATAACCGCCACGCTAGCAGAACACATAACAATTAACAAATAACGATGCTGCAGAGATAACCATCTGAACCATCTGCTCGTAAATCCTCAGCGAACCATCCCTACTGCCAGCTTGCACACCTCTTCTGCAATCCTTGCATTCAGCAGATAATCGTCCACCGATTGGAGGAGGGTTGGGATCCTATCAGCCTTGAAGTGGACGCCAACTCCATTCCCCTCTGTTTTGCTCTCGATTGTTGGCAGGTTGTCCGGGGCAAGTGCTATCTGCACGGTTTTTGCATGGATTCCTTGCAAGAAATGGCTTGTCGGGGAAGACGTATCTTGCCATCGTACCTGCGATCTCACCTGTTCCTCTGATATCTGAGAGGGCTACGTATCGAAGATGATCCTCTTCGCAAACTTCTTCCCGAGCCTTCTTCAGCGTCTCGATCAGTTTTTCTCTCTCCTCTCTTTCGAGCGTTCTTGCGTCTTCAAGCATGCTCTTATCTCGCAGGCAGAGTGAGAGGGCAAGTCCTGGTTCTTCAAGTCTTCCGCAGGCGTTCACAATCGATAATAGTTCGCTGGCATCGATTATAACCTCGTGTGCGAGTTGATATTTTTCACCTATAAGAGAGCCTATTGCTTCAACAGATCCACTCCTCAACAACATGAGGACGAGGGCTGATGCAAGCCTCCTGAGCGATTCATTGTTTAGGGCACTGATCTTGCCCGATAGGTTGAGTTGGGAGAGAAACTCATTCACCATCTCTTGATTTCCCGAAAATTCAAAATATGGCTCGAAGCTTCCAAAAAGAACGTTATGCAAGTCACCGTCTGGAAGCATGAGCCCATAGTCCCTCTTCACAGCACCTGAAGAGACTGCTTCATCGAGAATGAATCTATTTGCGCCTATCATCGATTGTTTGTCACCAAGGGCACCGAGTATTGCAAGGCTTGATAGATCAGTATTCTCTCCCATTGCCCGTGCCACGAAATACGCTACTCCTGAAGCTGAAAGTTCAAAACTGCCGTCAAAGCCTACAAGATGTGGGTTCACGTGAATACAACTATGCTCGCCGACCGGTCGGTGGTGGTCGAGTATAACAACCTCTTCTTCTATTCGATCAACAAGTTCTGGCTGCCCACTCCCCATATCACAAAAAACAACCAGGTCTGCCGTAGAAGATTTGATTACGTCCAACACACTCTCATCAAATCGGCTCACAAGACTTGTGTGAAAGGGTATATGAGATCTGAAAAGAGCAGTGGAGATGATAGCAGCTGCGGTTATCCCATCTGCATCGCTGTGCGAGATCACTCGAACATGCTTTGAGTCTGCGGCAGTGTTGAGGAGCAGATTGGAGGCTTTCTCTGCAAGTCTAATCAGGTCATCTATCATCAAGAGGAGATCAACGCGTGATCAGCAACTCGGCCGCCTTGAGCGAATACTTCCAGTCAGAAGGAATTTTCCCGACACTTTTATAGTATCGCACCATGCGCCTGATCTTCGATTCAACAAGGGTCAATTGGCGCTTGTTATGAACATCCTTTGTGTTACTGTTGAGATGTTTCTTCAAGCGGAGTGCTTTAACGATCAGATTATGTAGGTCTTCGGGCACCTTAGAACCAACCCCATTCTCTTCCATCACATCTGTGATTCTCTTACCAGTTATAAGCCTGGAATCTGCAACACCATATGTATCTCGTAATATCATTCCTATCGCACTTGAAGATCGTCCCTGTTTCGCAAGATCTACAACAATTCCTGAGAGATCGTCTGTATCGAGACTACACCACTCAGGCGAGTTGCTCTTCACTGGATGTGTGGGGCCCGAGACACCTTTTCTGCGAGTATGCATCTTTGCCATTTATCAGTCCTCCAATAACCCCTAAGAAAACTGTGCGGTTAGATAAAACTTATGGATATAGAGATATTTTTATAATTTAAATAATTTTAAAAAGTGGGTTGGGTGATTGGTCAAGTGGCAAAAATGGGCTTATCCTCATTGAGCATAAGTTGCATTTAAATAGCTCCAGCGCCGGGCAGGAAGTTTCCATAGCCTTTTTTCACTGCTGGTCCATCGTCCCAGATTATCTTGCCGCGTAACATTGTGATTCTGGGAAAGATGCCTTTCATTCCTTCAAAAGGCGTCCATGTAGCTTTACTGTAGAGCTCTTCTCCACGAATTGTTTTTGGGTTCTGTGTGTCGATTATGATCAAGTCTGCATCACTCCCAGCTTCAAGATTTCCTTTGCCGTGGGGCTCTAGTTTGAAGCGTTTTGCTGGGTTTAGACGTGTTGTTTCTATCAGTCGCCCAATGCTTATCTTACCCTGCTTTGCTGCTGTGAGCATGAGCGGGATGAGCGTTTCAACGCCTGGTACGCCGGGTGGTGCATCGTGGATGTTCGTCTCTTTCTCTTCTATAGTGTGTGGTGCGTGGTCTGAGGCTATTATGTCGATGTTTTTTTCGTTTAACGCGTTCCACAGGGCTGATTTGTGTTCGGGGTCTCTTAATGGCGGGTTCATTTTGCCATAGGTTCCAAGCCTCTGATACTCGCTGGTTGAGAGAAGTAAGTGGTGTGGCGTGACCTCACATGTGAGCCCTTCCCTGATATTTTTTTCTTTTTTGATGAGATTTACAGCGTTTTTGGTGCTTATGTGACAAAAATGTAGTTTTGTTTTTTTTCCCATGAGCAGTGCTTGTTTTATTGCAATTTCTTCTGATTCTGGTGGTCGGATGATGCTGTGTATGTGCGGGTCACGATTTTTTTCGTATTTTCTCTTCAGTTTTTGGTTGGTTTCATCGTCTTCTGCATGGAGGCATGCGATGGCACCAAGCCCATTGATCTCAGAAAGGGCTTTACCGAGGTCATCCCCCTTAACCGCGAGTCTTCTGCCGTCTGCCATGAAGATCTCCCCGAAGGAAGTTACACCAATGCGCCACAACTCGCTCAATCGTCCGATGTTCTCGCCGCGGGCACAGCCGTTCAGCCCAAAATCGATTATAGACATGCTACTGGCATCAACGAGTTTGCGATTAAAACCTCTTCTACCCAGAACAGGCGGGTCTGTGTTCGGATGGTCGACCACGGTGGTGATACCACCTGCCGCAGCAGCACACGAGCCTGTGTACCAGTCTTCTTTCATCCGCTCACCCATACCCCGAAAGTGCACATGAACATCGATGCCTGACGGGAGTACCAGATCGCCTCGACCTTCAACTAACCGATCAAGGGATCCTGTGTATGGGATCTTAGATACCACTTTTGAAATTTTTTCAATCTGTCCGCTTTTGATCAAGATGTTAGCTTCACGAAGCTTACCACGGATAAAGAGCCTGATATTCCTGATGAGGGTATCGGTCATTTCAAACCCATCGATGCATCTCCAATCGCTGCAACCATTCTTCTTCCATCCATGCATCCGTATTTGCACCATGATATTTATTGTTGCTGGCTGTGGTTTTTTGAGTATTACAGATTGATTATTTCGCATGCTTGTGGATAGTTCGTAGCTCTTACCCCCCAAGTTCATGATTCGATCTTCTGCAACCTGAAAAAAATACGCAGAACAAGATGCACTCTCTTTTGTTTGTTCGTTGATTAGTTTTATATATTTTTGTGGGGGATAGGGGGTGTGTGGTTGCTTAGGGATAAGGATGAGTTCCATCTTGTGGTTGTGAAGAGCACGGTGGTTCCCAGAACAACGGAAGATGTGGTTATACCGTTATTGGAAAAGTGCTCTGGGAAGAGGGTGGGGGAGGGTTTTGGGGTTTGCATGAATCCTGAGTTTCTGACCGAGATCGCATCAACATGGAGCGAAGAAAAAGGTGCTAATAGGGATTTTTTCAGCGAAGATCGGATCGTGATCGGTGAATACGATAAAAGATCAGGAGACATACTGGAAGAGATCTACAAACCACTAAAAAAACCAATATTCCGAACAAACCTGAAAACAGCAGAAATAATAAAATATGCATCCAACTGCATGCTTGCAACAAAAATCTCTTACTGGAATGAGATTTTTCTCATCTGCAAAGAACTCGGGATCGACTCACAACTCGTCGCAGACATCGTCGCCCTCGACCCACGCATAGGAAAATACGGAACAGTCCACGGCAAAGCCTTCGGCGGCAAATGCCTCCCAAAAGACCTAAAAGCATTCATCACCTTCGCCAACAAACACCACAAAACCAAACTACTCAAAGCAACAGACCAAATAAACGACGAAATAAGAGAAAAATTCGGGGTGAGAGAATGATAAAAAAAGCCGTGATACCAGCCGCGGGGCTTGGGACTAGGTTTCTGCCGGCAACGAAATCGATGCCGAAGGAGATGCTGCCCATTATAGATAAGCCCATCATTCATTTCGTAGTTGAAGAAGCAATTTTTTCAGGAATTGAAGATATTATAGTCGTCACAGGCAGAGGAAAAAGGGCGATAGAGGATTATTTTGATGCTTCTCCAGAGATTGAGAACCATCTTGTGAGGAATAAGAAGTATGAATTATTAAGAGAAGTACAGGATATTTCTTCTTTGGCTGATATTCATTATATCAGACAGAAAGATCCAAAGGGATTGGGGGATGCTGTCCTAAAAGCAGAGAAGCATGTAGGAGACGAGCCTTTTGCCGTTTTATTGGGTGATGACATAATAAAAGCGGGGACCCCTTGTATTAAGCAACTAATGAATTTATTTGAAAAGCACAAACGTGCAGTGATTGGTGTTGAAGAAGTAGCAAAAGAGAAAATAAAGGATTATGGTATAATAAAAGGAAAAAAAATAGACCAATCAATTTATTTAATAGAAAACATAATTGAAAAGCCATCTTTGGAAGAAGCGCCTTCAAATATCGGGACTGTTGGGAGGTATGTGCTTACACCAGAGACATTTGACTACATCAAGAAAACCCCTCCGGGAAAAGGAAACGAAATGCAGCTTACAGACGCTATTAAAATGCTAATAGGGGAAGAAGATGTCTATGGTTATGCGTTTAGTGGAAAAAGATACGATGCTGGGAATAAGGCTGAATACGTAAAAGCGATTGTAGATTTTGCTCTGGAAAGAGAGGAGTTAAAAAAGGATGTTAAGAGATATTTAGAAGGGTTAACATGAAGACGATGTCAATGCACGAAGTAAAAGAGCAAATAAAGCCAATAGTGGATGAATTAAGTGGCATTGAAGTCGAGGCAATATATTTATTTGGTTCGTATGCAAAAGGCAATGCAAAGCCAATTTCTGATATAGATATCTGCGTACTTACAAAAAAAAATATTACAAAAAATATAAAAGAAAATATATTGAGTAATTCGTCTAAAAAAATAGACATTTCCATATTCTGGGATCTCCCTCCAACTCTAAGATTTAGGGTTTTTAAAGAAGGAAAGCTGTTGTATAAAAAAGATGAAATATCATTGCAAAGAGTTAAAATAACCACGCTCAAATCTTATTTGGATATCCAACCGATGATTAAAAGGCACTGCATTCATATATTAGGTTAGGTGAATGAAAATGTATGACGTGGAAAGAATTGGAAAAATAATAAACGACATTGGAAGATATTTTAGAGATTTAGAAGAATTAAACGTAACAAGAGTAGAAGACTTAGAGGACAGAAAGAATTTTTACGCTATCTCAATGGTTTTGTTCTCTATTCTCAACAGATCCATAGACCTGGGAGATGAAATAGTGATGGCAAACAATCTGGGTATGCCATCCACCTACAAAGAGATTTTTAAATTGTTAACCAAGAACAAGTTCATCAGTAAAGATATGGGAGAAGAATTATCTAATTTAGTCTTTTATAGGAATTTGTTGTCCCATGAATACCACGATCTAACCGAAGAAGATGTTTTTGAAACCTTCAAGAAGATAAGCATTATCAAAAAGTTCGTGGAGAGAATAAAGGATATCCTTAAGAAGTAAGAGGGGTTATGGAAATGGTGTTGATTACGAGGGGATTTACAGGAGAAAATACAGATATGAAAGCACTTGTAACAGGATGTTCTGGATTTATAGGGAGTCATTTGTCAGATAAATTGTTAGAACACGGATATGACGTAGTCGGGATAGACTGTTTCACAGATTACTATTCGAGAGAGATAAAAGAGGCAAATATAGCAAACGCCCTAAATCATAAAAATTTTGAATTCGTTGAAGGAGACCTCTTAGACATGAATTCTTATCCCGAAGTTGATTACGTATTCCACGAAGCCGCACAAGCAGGTGTACGAAAGAGCTGGGGAAAAGACTTTGAGATTTACACGAGAAACAATATTCTGGTGACACAAAAGTTATTAGAATTTTATAAGAACAAAAAAACAATAAAATTCGTTTATGCCTCCTCCTCCTCAGTATATGGAGATACTGAGTTACCAATGAAGGAAAAAACATCATTAAATCCAGTTTCCCCATATGGAGTAACAAAACTCGCCGCAGAAAACCTATGTTACCTTTACTGGAAAAACTACGGTCTCCCCACAGCATCATTAAGATATTTCACTGTTTACGGGCCAAGACAAAGACCAGATATGGCGATACACAAGTTTGTAAAAGCAATCTCCAACGAGGACGAGATAACAATTTTCGGGGACGGAACCCAAACAAGGGATTTCACTTACATAGATGACGCTATTGAAGCAAACCTATTAGCTGCCAATAGCGACTCAAAAGGTGAGATCTTTAATGTCGGCGGTGGAAGCACAATAAGCGTCAACGAACTAATCAAACTAATAGGAAAAACCCTCCAAAAAGAACCCAAAATCAAATATATCGAAAAACAGAAAGGAGACGTCACGGACACACTAGCAGATACCAGTAAAATAAATGCTGAAATAAATTGGAAGCCCAAGACCAAAATAAAGGAAGGAATTAAACAATTCATAGAATGGTATAAGAACCAAATGAAAACAGATTAAAAATATATTTACCTTCGTTGATTTTTAATGAGCTCAGAAGAGTCATACCTCGACGTTTCACTGCGAAAAATAGCCAAAGGAGCAGGGATAAGCTTTATAGGGACAGCAATAGGGATGTTCTTTGGTTTTATTACAAGAATAATCATTGCAAAATGGCTTGGTCCATCAGATTACGGGTTGATTTC
>NJEL02000012.1 GCA_002254825.2 Methanosarcinales archaeon ex4572_44
ATAGCTGATGCATTGGTCATTTTATCTCCCACGGCGGCTAAAAGACTGTACGATCAACTTAGGGGAGATATAGAGTTATATGAACGAGAGCATGGAGTCATCTCCACACACTTCGAAGAAGAATTGACATATTGAATAGAAATTCGCTAAATAACATGCTCCTATCGCCCACTCCACTTCCATCCACGCTTTATACCATCGCATTCGTATTTTTCTATCCAGTAGTTCATCTTGGCTCTTTGCTTCATTAGTTCCATCAGTTTTTGTTCTTCTCTGAATCGTTCTCTCATGTGTTTTGCGATTGGGTCTTTTTCGTAGGCTCTGTTGCGTAGTCGTTTGATTTTGTTCGCATTGATCCCTGTGATCTTTGAGAGTAGTTTTACCATCGTCTTTGTTGTGAGTGTTGATGTGTCCAGGTTTCTTGTATCCATGCGGACGAGGTATTCCCCGGCATCTCTCTCTTTTTTCCAGTTTTCGATTGCGTTGAGTTTTTTGGGTGTGTATTTGCCTATTATTCTGTGTGGGGGGCAGGATTCGATGCGGACGGGGTATATGTCGCAATATTCTGGGCGGTCAGGGTCTGCGTGTATCACGCATTTGGCTGTCTTTACGTCTTGGAAGATGCAACTTAAGCCTACCCATCTGTCTCCTTTTCTGGCTTCGATTGGGAAGTCTTTTGGGTCGAAGTTTGTGAAGTCGAGTATTGTTAGTGGGCTGAAAAGTCTGAATATCACGAATCTTTCATCTATTCCGTAGAGCTGGATTGCGTCGCTGTAGCCTCTCTCAACGAGTGCTTTTATCTCGTGTGGGAATAAGAGAACATCGTTGAAGTACTGCACCCGTGTTTCATCAACGCCTTCTACAGGTATTCCGATGAGTCTCAAGAAGGCTGGTGGGATAGGGGATGTGCAGCAGACGCCGCATCCAGCACAGTTCAGCGCGCCCATACTTGTACACCTAAACGTTCATGGATCATAAAGGTTTATTAATCAGGTTGGTTTTGGTGACCCATTGGTTGTGGCATGCAGATAAGGGAGCTTCCGATACCTGATGTGGTGAAGGATTTTTATGATAGGCGTGGGTTTGTGGAGTTATATCCTCCTCAGGAGGATGCGATTTGGGCTGGTGTTCTTGATGGTGTGAACCTTCTTGCAGCGGTTCCAACGGCAGCGGGAAAGACGCTGATTGCTGAGCTTGCCATGCTCTCGCATGTGCTCGGTGGCGGAAAAGCGCTCTATATCGTGCCCTTGCGTGCGCTTGCATCCGAGAAGTATCGGCGTTTCAAAGAATTTTCAGAGATCGGAGTCTCTGTCGGAGTCTCAACCGGGGATCTTGACTCGCGGGATGAGTGGCTCGCTCCGCGGGATATTATTGTTGCAACGTCTGAGAAGGTTGATTCTTTGCTCCGCAACAAGGCATCCTGGATCTCTGATCTGACCGTTGTTGTTGCTGATGAGGTGCACCTCATAGATTCTGCAAGCCGTGGACCCACCCTTGAAGTTGTGCTCTCACTCCTGCAGAGGCTGGGCGGTCTGAATGATATCCAGATCATCGCACTCTCAGCAACGATCGGCAATCCAGAGGAGGTTGCAGAGTGGCTCGGAGCACGCCCAATCACAAGCACGTGGCGACCTGTGGAGTTGAGAGAAGGCGTCTTTGTTGGAAGTGCTATAAACTATCGAGACGGAACACAGCACAAGGTTGAACGAATCGGAATTGATAACACTGTGAATCTTGTGGCAGAAACGCTGCGCGAGGGCGGTCAGTCAATAGTCTTTGAGAGTACGCGCAGGAATGCTGAAGCAAGTGCAAAACGGATTTCAAAAGATATAAGGGCGGCGCTTGATGATGAAACTCTCTATGCGCTAAGAGAGATGGCGTTGAGTATCCTGCACACAGGCGAGACCGATACGACACGAACGCTTGCAACATGTGTAGAGGGCGGGGCAGCATTCCACCACGCAGGTCTCGGAAGTGGGCAGAGAAGCATTATAGAGGATGCGTACAGGCGCGGCACTCTCAAAGTGATATCGAGCACTCCCACCCTCGCAGCAGGGTTGAACCTCCCAGCACGACGGGTGATAATCCGTGGATACAAACGATACGACCCAAACTATGGCGCTCTACCGATCCCTGTGATCGAATACAAGCAGATGGCTGGACGAGCCGGGCGACCAGGGCTCGACCCCTACGGTGAGGCGATTACAATCACACGCAGCATCGAAGAAGCAGAATGGGTGAGCGAGAACTACCTCAATGGCAAGCCTGAGAGGGTGTGGTCGAAGCTTGCAAGCGAACCAGCACTCAGATCTCATCTCCTATCGCTCGTTGCAACAGGTGTTGCAGGGACATCCGACGAGTTGCACGAGTTTATGAAACGAACATTCTACGCCCACCAGCAGGACCTCTGGAGCATGAAAACAACCCTCGAACTGATGCTCGAATTTCTCGTAGATGCTGGAATGATAATGAGAGCAGATGAAAAACTCTACCCAACAGAAATAGGCATTCTCACATCGCAACTCTACCTTGACCCACTATCGGCAAAAATCATAATACATGAACTCGGAGAAGATGAGATGAATCTGACAGATCTCGGTCTCCTACATCTGATCTGCAAGACGCCTGACATGCAGACGCTCTACATGAGACGGAGCGATTACCGACTGGTTGAAGACTTCATCAAAAAACACCAGAACGAACTTCTACCGCCAACGGATGACCACGAGTGGTATCTTTCAGAGGTGAAGACTGCAAGACTGCTCTACGAATGGATAAATGAGGTTCCAGAGAACGAGATCTGTACCAAGTACAAGATCGGTGAAGGCGATATAAGACGCTTGAGCGAGACCGCGGAATGGATCGCGCACGCGGGTGGCAGGATTGCACGAGCCACCAGATCCCAAGATGCAGGAACGTTTCACGAGCTAACGGAGCGTATCGCACACGGCGCACAGAGAGAACTCTTACCACTGATCCATTTAAGAAACATCGGCCGCGTCCGTGCACGCAAGCTCTACAATGCAGGCTACCACATACTTGAGGATGTAAGAAAAGCAAAACCTGAAGAACTTGCAAGAATAATCGGACCAAAGGTAACAGAAAATATCATGAAACAACTGCGTGAAACATAAAGTCAATTTTTAAACTCTCGTGTTATTGCAGCTTCGATCAGGTGCATGTTGATTAAGTCTTCACTGTTGTATTCCAGCAATCGTTCGAGTGCGCTTTGGTCACCCCGCTTGTAGGCGTGCCAGAGGCGAACAGCTTCACGCCCGTTTCGTATTCCAGAGTTTCGGGAGAGACCGAGGCGTTTTTCGATCGCTTTCTGTCCGCCGCGCCAGCCAAGCTTCCATCCGAGATACATCAGGTCAAAGTGTTCAAGATGTGAGAGGGGGGCGTTTGGAAAGTGGTGCTTGAGAAATGGTATGTCGAAGCGCTTACCATTGAACGTGACAACACGCTCGACATCTCCCAGTAGACTGGAGAGACTCTCTTCGCATAGATCGATTCCTGAAACCAACTGTATCACCCGCTTTCCATCAAAGATACCGACCACAGTGACACTATTATGAGTTCTGCTCAAACCCGTCGTCTCAATGTCAAGATAGATCTTCATAACTCTCCTCGCCTATCTGCTCGGATATATATTCTTTTTTTCACTGTTGCATCGTATTAGTGGCTTTGCAAGGTGTCTACGTGCTACAGGCGGGGTCTCGTATACTCCCACCGTTATGCCTGGGTCTGTTTCAACGATCTCTGGTAAATCGCTTTTGGTTCTGCACTTTTTGCACCGATAACCCTGGTTTTTACCTGCCGATTTCATCCGTTTTCCACACCCACATCTTGGATTTCTCACAACCATGCGTGGTCTCAAGCTGTCTATCCTGATCTTCTCAAGGTTCACCGTTCGATCCATGAATGCTCCGTAGACTGTAACCAAATCGCCCACTGCAAGTCGTCTGATCAGATCGCGAAAGTTCTTGGTCGGCTCGTATGCAGCACAATCAACCCTCTCGCTGCCATCCTCGATCGTGAATATCACATGCCCCCCTCGAATCGTGTGCGGTGGCGCGGTCACCCTGCCCCCGATCTTGTAGGAGCGCCCCTCTTTCGCATCAGCAATGTTTGTCTTGGTTATGTGCATGTCGGTTCCCTGGTTGGTGGTGTACATGAGGTATCGGTCTATCGGCTCTGATCTGACAATCGTGAAGGCATCCTTGATCGCGCTTTGATCACTCCCGCGGATTCCGAAGAGCACAGGATCTGGGCCATGTGGTGAGAAGACGATCTGGTTGTTCTGGTGATCGACCGTGTCCCACGTACGGGGGTATGATGCTGTATCGGCAGTCCACACCGTTTCTTCGTCGAGAGATCGTTTCTCCTCCCAGTTCTCAGGCTTTCGGTAGGCTATGAATTCGTAAGTCCAGTCTATAAGTCCGTTGAATGCAAAACTAGCGGCTGCAAGTGCTCCGATTAACCCACGACCATTCTTATAACCTCTATGTTTTATGTTGTGTTTTTTTAAGAATTTTTTTGTTTCGTCGATCGTGATGAAGTCGCGCACGGCACGAAGCGAAAATGCTTCAAGTTCGCCCCGCAACCCAGACGCCTGTTCTTCACTCAAAAAGACGATTCCAGGATTTGTATTCTCATCGTCGAAGACTGCAAATTCTTCGAGAAGATCGCAGCATATTCTCCACATCTCATCCGTCTCCTTTCTGCCCAGCTCAAATCTGAGTGAGACAGCAGCGTTTCCACGAGTCTTGAACCTCACATTCGGATTCAGACGCAGGAGATAAGGCGTGACCTGATCGGCGGGGAGAGGAATCTCTTCAACCATCAGTGCACCAAGATACGTGGTGCACATCCCCGCGGTCTTTGAATCGGTGTCGTCAAAGCCTATGATCATCCTACAGATTGTTCTTATCCGCAAACTCCACGAGAGCCTCGCCGAGTGCCCTTGCGTACTTTGGGTTCAGATTGAATCTGGTTCTCTTCTGCCCACTGCGCTCTTTTGCAATCTCAATATAATCGTTTCCATAACGCTCGCTCGACGCAAGGGTTATGGTCATGTACCAGCCCGAAGCCATCGGAATCTCTGCATATTCACTCATATAACCACTTTCAATAGTCTGATCTAATGGTGATGCTCACAACTCTACTTTAAATTTGTTGTTGTGCATAAAGTACAACTTTATTTTATCGATTGGTGATGTCATGGTCGGTACTCTCATTGGATTTATATGCCATAACCTTGTGAAGGTGACATATGTTCAGAACCATATTTGTACTGGATATTTTTGACGGAATCGTCGTCCATGCAATCCGTGGTAAACGTAAAGAGTATATGCCAGTCTCAGATTTCAGTTCAGTCTGTGATACATCAGATGCTGTGGAAATTGTAAAAGCATTCAATCCTGCGGAGGTATACGCCGCCGATCTCAACAGGATTCGTGGAATTGGTGATAATTTCCCGGTTGTAAGGGAAGCTTCTCGATACTGTAAGACGATACTCAGTTGCGGTGTTCGGTCTGCTGAAGACGTAACGAACGGACTTATGATCGCAGATACTGTTACCATCGGAACCGAGAACGCAGATTTTAGTGTGATCAGACAGGCATGCGAGATGATTCGTGATAGAAGCAGGATAGATGTCAATATAGACCTGATGAACAACAAGATCTTAACAAATACCAAGATTTCGCTCACCCCCATGGAAGCGATTGAAAAACTCAACGACTACCCTATCAGCCACCTAATCATCATTGATCTGACAAAGGTTGGAACAGAATCGGGTATCAATCTTGGTTTTCTCGAAGATGTGGTCGCATGCTCGGATCACCCAGTCATATTTGGAGGAGGCGTGCAGGACATGAACGATCTGGACACGCTGCGTGATATCGGAGTGAAAGGAGCACTTATTGCAACAGCAATACACAACAATAGCATCCCACTAAAAGTGCTGAGATGAGTTTGGGATATTCACACCTCCGACCCATTACACAAATTTTATATACGAATATGCAGTCTATTGGGCGGATTGTGAAGATGGTTATAGAGTCATTGAGATCCAGAATCAAGAAGCGGTTGGAGCGTTACATTGAGCTTGACGTGAATGGAATCCGCAGTTGTGTCCTGAAGATCCTACTGAACGTTAAGAAGTTTACTGTGGATAAGTTGCACAGGACTCTTTCTACAAAGTTCAAGCTATCCCGTACCGCGGTTGCATCCATGGTTGGTTACATCCATTCGAAGCTTGGTATCCTGCGTGCACACAAGGACTCTTATAAAGCACCGATCGTCTATTTTCTGAAGGAGGATTATGCGGATCTGATTCGGGGTGCCCTCAAAAAGGCGCCGCCTACGCCCTCATGAGTCATGACTTTTGTGAAGGATGCTCCTCGGACAGCAACGACGATTCTCGTGCGTTCATCTTCAAGCAATCGTATAAGTCGTTCACGTGATCCTTTCTACGAGCTTATGCGTCGCTTGTTTCAGGAGGAATCGACTGCTATGCGTGCACACAGGTTTCTTATGTTAATCGAGGATCGTCAGAAGGTGGGTGATCCGATCAAAGTATCTGAGTGGGAAGAAATAATTAAAGAGTTCGGTATTGGTCGTTCTTCCTTTTATGCGATGCGTAACAAGCTGCTTGGTGCAGGTCTTATCACCAGTGCGAATAAAGAGTACAAGTTGTCAGAATTATTCAGCCTCGATCTTGTGGATATGGCACGTTGGTGGTGGACAGCAGTGATGGGGAACGACCCTGAAAAATTATAAAGTAAATTAGATTGGGGGGTTAGGGTCTGTTAGTTCTTGGTAGGCTGTTTCGATCAGGTCTTTGATATCGGCTCCGTGTTCTATTCCCACTATTAGTGCGCTCACGTTTATCTCGACCAGTTTGGAGAGTGTATCCTGGTTTTTGTTGATTGCGGCAATCAACTCGCGTTTTTCAATGCCAGTCTGGATGATTATTTGATCAAGTATCTTCTCAAAGAGGGTTTGCTTGCCTGTAGTGAGTAGCTTAGCGGTGGGCTTGAAGTCGATTGGAGGGTTCACTTGTGTAGGGTCAAAGCATGCTATGAGTGTTTCGCCTTCTCGTTTGAGGAGTTCGTTCTCGAGACCGATCTGTACAATGGCTTTTGCCTCTGTGGGGTTGAACCATTTCAGGTCGAGTGTTAGTGTGAAGATAAACTCTTTTATTCCGAGTTTCCGTCTGCCTTTCACCTTGAATGGCTGTGATAGGGTATAAATCAATTCACTCATTGGGTGGTTGGGTGTTGTTCTCAAGCTCGGTTATGATCGTGTCCACTATCTGTTCACACTCAGTTTTCCTTGGTCCATCGATGTGATGCACCTTCAGCGTTAGCATCTTGTCCTGTTCCACGCCTTCGAAGTTTGCTCTGATGAGATATGTATCACCCTTGAAAGGAGTGGGTCGGTATTTGTCGTCGAGGCGGGTATATTGAAGCTTGATCTTGAAATCGATGGTGCCTGTGCCATCACCCTTGATCACTTGATCGAGAGATTCTTTGGTGAGCGGTACGAATTCGGTCTTCCTGTGTACAACCTCAACAATGATCTCTCTCTTAGCTTTGATCTTGCCAGTTCCATCGGGGGAGATCGTGACAAAACTGCCGAATTTCTTGTTCATCTGTGCCATGGTATGAATGAAGTATGGCACGGTTTGACGGTAGAAGAATCGCTGCTCCACGTCTGCCGTGATTCTCGGATAGTAATGATACTGTCTACTTTTGCTCATGGCAATCTGAAATGTTAGAGATGTTTGGATAAAAACTTTGCGTCTATTTCAAAGTGTGTGAAACAACTATGAGTTCTCACCCAGTCCCTATACAAACTCTATTTCACCTTCATATTTCAACTTTTATGCCAATAACGTCTTTTTTACCATTGTATATATCTTTTGCCATCTCTGAGAGTCCCAGTGCCGCACTCATTCTCCCAATTGATACAACCTGGGTACGAAGGTGTTTCCCGATCTGTGTCGCCACATATTCTACCTCACTGATGGTACCTGATAGGTAAATCTGGCGATTTGCTGGTTCAACCCCGTAATCCTCCATCAAGACCACCATACTTGCTATCTCCATAGCACTCAGAAGTGCAACTGTGTCGAGTGCTCTTACAGCATCACCCTTGCCCTCTCTATAGGCATTGATAAGCTCGACCATGGTCTCGTAGGGCGTGTCTTTGATCACGCCTGCATGTGCGAATGCCTCGTTCGCAGTACATCTCCCAGCATCCACGGTTCTTATGGCTTCAACGTCCAGTGGCCCATGATGTATGCCTGGTGCAAAGATACATGCGTCGATAGCTCCAACCACCCGCCCGTACGCAACTGCAACCGTCACAGTATTGGAACTGATGTCTGAGACGATGAAGCTCTGCACACCCCGCTTATAAATATGGTATGCAATGCCGATCTTCTCCGGACTTGCACCATGCGAGAAGACATCAAGCCGCAAATCACAACCACTCCCACGGTGCACGCCAGGTATCACCACGGCTGGAACACCTGATGCGCGCATCAGATCAAAAATCCGTGTCCCACCACCGATATGTTCTCCTGCTCCTGTCTGTTCGATCAAGCCGCGGTTTCGTACTTTATCAATAGGCAGGATGCTCTCTATCCCATCTCCCATGGAGTAAGTCATGGCAAGCATCTTAATCTCGTCTCGGTCCACCCCGAGCTCGCTCTTTATTCTTCCAAACAGTGTTTCTTCTTCGATCTCTGCCGCTTCGCCCCGTGTTATCTCAAAGTAAGCGTCTCTATTTGCGAATCGGATGGCAGTAGTGCCGTGGTCAACCCCTATGAACATACGTTCTTTAACCGATCTTTCAAGATATAGGTATTACTATTTTAGCCTGAACAGTGGCACAACTCCAAATCTTCCCATTTTAACCCAACGACTATTACCCTTAAAAAAGCAAGAGAATACTGAATAACAGACTTGAAATCGGCGAAAGCCATGTTTGTGGAGCTGTGGGTGAAGGCATTAATGGTGGTCGTATCTGTACTTATGTTTCACTTTTTCTGTCTCTTCGTGTGTGTGTTCGTGGATGTGTAAGTGTATGTGGCCTCCGTTTGTGCCTATCGTCTTTGTCAGGTTTTCGATTGCTTCGTTTATAGAGAGTGGTAGTTCTTCGCAGTTGTATCCGAAGCATTTGAGCACTTCGAAGAGTTTGAATACCTCGGGGACTTCAAGGTGGTTCTCTTTCAGGAGTTTAGCGTCTGAGAATATCTCGCGTATTATACCTTCTGCGATTATTGTTCTGTTCAGAACGTATACGCGATCCACGAGTTCTGGGACGGCGTTTATGTCGTGTGTGGTTATTATTATGGTAACTCCATCTCTGTTAAGCTCGTTTATGATTTTTATCAACTCTGCTCTGCTCTTTGGATCGAGGTTTGCGGTTGGCTCGTCGAGTACCAGTATTCGTGGTTCCATTGAGATTACTGCTGCAAGTGATGCTCTCTTCTTTTCACCATAGCTCAGATGATGCGAGCATCTTTCGTCGTATCCAGTGAGCCCGAGTCTTGTGAGGGAGTTCTTCACCCGTCTTCGCACCTCGTTTTCGTTCAGTTCGAGGTTCATTGGGCCAAATGCGACGTCGTCGAAGATTGTGGGCATGAAGAGCTGGTCGTCAGGGTCCTGGAAGACCACTCCTACGTTTTTTATTATATCTTCTCGTTCGGCTTCATTCACGTTTTTTCCAAATATTTTCACTTCTCCATCGGTGTTTTGTAAGATTCCGTTGAGGTGCAAGAGGAACGTTGTCTTTCCTGCTCCATTGGGCCCAACTATTGCAACCCTTTCGCCCTCTTGGATTGTAATGTTAATGTTATTGAGTGCAATTGTTCCGTCCGGGTATGAGTAGTTGAGGTTTCTTGTGGTCACTGCTTCTCTCATCCCTTCACGCAACCCCCTGGATTATGTGAAGGATGATTCCAAGGCTTATGATCAAGGCAGAGAGCACGAGGTCGCTCTTCTGCAGGTTGAACTCGGCAAGTGTTCGCTGGTGTCCTGTGTATCCGCGTGAGCGCATGGCGTTGTAGACACGTTCTGATCTTTCATAGCTTTTTACAAAGAGCATTCCCATTGCTCGCCCCATTGTTCTCAATGCATATAAAGTGGTTCTAAGCCTGAAGCCTCGTGATTCGATCGCTCTCCACATCCTCTCCCACTCCTCTCCGAAGACGAAGATGTAGCGATATGTGAACATGAGCATCTGGACCATTATACTTGGCACTCTGAGTCGTTCAAGTGCTTTTATCGTCTCCTCAAACCTGGTGGTTGCAATCATTGGTAGAATGAGTATTACAGCAGAAAGAGCCCTTAAGGTTATCAGAACTCCGTATTCAACGCCCTCGTATGTCACCTTGAGTCCGTGGATTGTGCAGATCTCAGTTCCTTCCATTGTGAAGGGCATGATTATGAAGAATGGGATGATGAATAGGGAGACCCATTTGATGTGACGGAGTGCGAATCTTAGGGGCAGTCTTGATAGTACTAAAAAGAAGATTGAGGCAAGTAAGCCTACAAGGGCAAATTTCACCTCGCTCAGTCCAACGATTGAGAAAATCAGGAAGAGAAATGCGATGATCTTTGCTCTTGGATCGAATCGATGGATCATTGAGTTGAGGTACGCAAATCTATCGATCCGTGGATAATCGAGCAATCACCCACCTTCATACTTCTTCTTCATCTTCCAACCGCTGTACGCCGCTGCTGCTCCGCCAAGAGCGAGTAAGTATCCGAGCCCTGCAACAATTCTCAAGTAGAGCGGCATCTCTTCACCACTGCTTCCACTTGCACCACCACTACTGCTGCTCATGTTTATCGTTGTCTCGCCCCTGTGACCCACCATGTGGGTTGATTCAACGACCACTGTGTACTCGTCCAGTCCAATCTTTGGGGGAAAGCTGAACTCTCCTGCTTCATCCGTCGCACCCACTAGGTAGAGGTTTCCCTGGTCGTCGTAGATCGTGACGTTTGCATCCTGGCATGGAGTCCCTCCACCGTAGTATGCTTTTATATCGATTGCTCCTATCTGGTGGTGTATATGCAATCGGTGTCCGCTTACACTACCTGCAGAGGATAGGAGGAGGAGCAGTACCAGTAGAATAGGTATCAGTCTACGTTTCACATTGACTCCTCCTGAGTCCTATTAACTCTGGCTTGACCTTTATCAGAAAAGTGATGATCGAGCCTGTAACAACAGCTTCTATTATGATTATTGGAATGTGTGCAGCGACGAGTGCACCTGCAATCTCCAAAAATTGTTCACCACTTAAAATGAAAACAGTTGCATTGAAAACTACAGCCAGAAGTACAGCAAATCCGCCTATA
>NJEL02000071.1 GCA_002254825.2 Methanosarcinales archaeon ex4572_44
CGAAGACTATGTGAACATAACATTAATTCAACATCGAAGAATATTCATGGACTTAGAAGAGAGCAAGAGGCGCGTTACAGTTACACCCAGACTTGGTCTTCATGGTATGCATGGACAACCCATTATAGCCTATGACAAAGCACTCACAACTGTTTTTTTTGGTGATATTCACTATTATATTATTTGCTGGGCTAAAATTGGTAAACTCATGAAGGATTTAGACGAATTAATATCTCTGAACCATGATAGAATGAAAATTTACGATGCATTATTTGAGAATTGTAGAAAGATAAGAAATAGTTTTGAGCATATTGATGAAAGAATTGGAAAAGAAATTTTTGAAATAGGAGAATCTGACGGAAACATTTTTACCAGTTACGACGGCTATCAGGTCGATCTCAAAAATGGTGAAAACTATCTGAGAGAATTTTATGGTAACCTGTTGGAAGATCTTCAAAATCAAATAAGTCCCTGAATCTCTTTTTTACTTCCAGGAAAAACGATAATTATCTTATAAAAAACTGCATATAACCGTTTTCACGTGGTTTATTTGTATTACTATACCTCGCAACTCTGCTGTGGTTTCTTGATGTACAGGAAGGTATAAACGTTCATGTGCTCCAAGTAAATCCGAACGAAATGAGGATTTTCTCGTGTTGAGGCTTGATGCTCTTGTAGTTCCTCTTAGGCATGGAGAGGTTGCGCGGCGAAGATTGATCGAGCTTGGGCTGTTGCATCGGGATGTGAAAGTTCGCTGTGAGCGCAACCTGTTGTACCTTCCTCTGACATCTGTACCATCTGTACCTTTGGATGACCCGTTCCTGCCAGCCTGCAGAATAGAGTCTGTTGAATTTGAAGAAGTTTCGAGGATTGTGGATGTTAAGGAAATTCTTGGGTATGCACCTTCTTTTGACGTTTTTGGTGATATTGCGATACTCGGTGCTTCGTCGCAGGATCCGTTGGCTGAGGCAGATGCTATAATCAAGGCACATAAGCATATCTCCTCTGTCTTTCAGTCAACCGCACCGCTCGCGGGTGAGTTTAGAATAAGAAGCCTAACCCACCTCAGAGGGGAAGAGAGAACCAGAACCACGTATCGCGAGCACGGAATCGTTTATCGCCTTGATGTGGCAGAAGTCTACTTCACACCAAGACTTGGGACTGAGCGAGAGAGGATCACAGGCGGGATACAGAGCGGTGTGGTTTTGGACATGTTTGCAGGTATTGGACCGTTCAGTATCTTGATCGGGAAGAGACATCCGAACGTGAAGGTCATTGCAGTGGACAAGAACAAGTCTGCAGTACAATACTTGAGGGAGAACATCAGAGCGAACAGTGCAGAGAATGTTTACTCGGTCTTTGCGGATTCGATGATGCTGCCCGTTAGGGGCGAGAGTGCTGATTATGTGATCATGAATCTGCCACACGTTGCACAGAAGTTTCTTAGCGAGGCGTTCAGGGTGATACGGGATGGTGGCACCATTTACTACTATGATATTACTCCAGAGGATAATCTGTACCAGAAAAGCGTTAAAACGATCCAAGAGGCAGCAGCGGGTGCTGGGTGCATGGTAGAGGTATTGCAAGAGCGTGTGGTGCGATCGTATTCACCACACCGCTACAACATCTGCATAGAGGCACAGGTACATAAAGCCTGAAAATGGAGGTGTCTCACTCTTCGATTACGTACTCGAAGACGAGTTGTGCTGCAATGAAAAATATGATATCATAGGCAATAAGTACCTGCAACTCTCCTATGATCGATGCAAAATCGTCTCCTCCAAGTATCCTCGATGTTGCCGTGACCGAGGAAAGGATCACAGGCGTTATCACAGGGAATATGATCACAGGCAGGAGTATCTCACGTGTACGAGTGTTCACTGTGAGTGCTGAGAGAAGTGTGCCGACAAAGACAAAACCGAGTGTCCCGAGGAGTATTACCAACGCAAGAGATGGGAGGTTGTCGATGGTATAGTTGAACAGTATGATGAACAAGGGTACTGTGACGAGTTCGACCATGAAGATCAGAACCGCGCTGGAGATCACCTTGCCCATGAAGAGACTCGTTCTCTCAACAGGGCAGAGCCTCAAGCCCTCAGAGCCTCAAGCCCTCAAGGCATCCTTCTTCCCGCTCGCCAGCAAATGACCTTCCAAGCCCGAGCATACCTGTGAAGATGAATGAAATCCAGAGTATCCCAGGCGCAAGAAGTGTGATCAGTCCTTCCACGCAATATAAAAAGCGTGTTTCACGATCGACCACCGACCAACTCTTCATAGATATCCTGATACTCCTCAACACTTTCGATCTCACTTCGTTTTACATCATGCACAAACCCCCCGTTCTTCATTATGAGGAGACGATTAGAGACCTTTAAACCGTGCTCAAGATCATGCGAGACTATGATCCGCGTAGCGTGCTTGGAATCAAACTCCTGAATAATCCCATCAAGAATATTTGATGCGTGACGATCGAGACCTGTGTACGGCTCGTCCAACAAGAGTATCTTCGGATCATGAAGAATTGCACGTGCGATCGAAAGCCGCTGTTTCATCCCACGCGAAAACGTAGCAACTCGATCATTCTCACGATACCTCAAACCCACCTCTCGTATAACCTCATGAACACGCTCTTCAAAATCAGAAACACCATACATGCGGGCATAAAAAACAAGGTTCTCTACCGCAGTGAGATCGCGATAAAGGTACGTATCATGTGATATAACACCGATGCGACGACGTACCTCGACAGGCTTCTTCCTCACATCAAAACCATCAACCACCACCCTACCACTCGTCGAAGACACAAGCGTTGAAAGAATCTTCAAGAGTGTGGTCTTGCCCGCACCGTTCGGACCAAAGATTGTAAGCAACTCACCCTCAGCAACCTCAAGACTCAGATCCGTGAGAGCAGTGAAACGCCCAAAGGACTTGTTCAAATGTTCGATCGAGACCAGCGCCATAATAACAAAGTAACGAAACAAAGATATATAAAAATAAGCTGCACGATGAAACAACGGGACATTCGTTGACGGCGAAGGCAGAGGGATCTGCGAATGGGACGCACCCAACGTTGATGCAGTAAACGAAGTGATCGAAAAGTGCTCGGCAGACCACCCATGGATGGGACAATAGCCGTGAAAAGAGTACTATAAAAACTCCTAAATGCAGATTTTTCATCTGTAGCGTGAGAGGAAATTACGTCGTTTCTGCCAGCATTAAAACAGGGGGAGTGACTCGAGAATGCTGTTTAATGACCAGAACAAGTTTTATATATCGATTCACCAATTGACGCTGTAGAATGAAGACTGTGATGAAATTCGGCGGGACATCAGTTGGCGACGGCACTCGCATAAAACACGTTGCACGCTTGATCAAAGCCCACGTTGATGCAGGACATAATACTGTAGTGGTCACATCAGCCATCGGCGACACCACCGATCTACTTCTTGATACTGCAAGAAAAGCATCTACTAGTGGCAATCCAGATAATATCAAAAAAATCATCGCTGAACTAAGAACGACACATCACAAAGCAATCCGTGATGCATTTAACAGCACAATAGAGACGTCCAGTGCAATCGAGGTGATCAAAGAGATCAATTCTCGTTTAGAGGAGGTTGAAAAGGCGCTTATAGGTATCTGTTATCTTGGGGAGCTCACCGCTCGGTCGGTTGATTTTATTTCTTCATTCGGCGAACGGCTTGCCGCACCTATTCTATCGGGCGCTCTTCGGACGGTGGGTCTCAATTCAAAGTCCTTCACAGGTGACGAGGCTGGAATTGTCACAACCAAGGACTATGGCAACGCACTCCCACTTGAACGTACATATTCGCAGGTTAAAGAGCGATTGGGTCATCTCGTGGAAGATTGGGTGCCAGTCGTTTCAGGATTTATTGCGAGGTGTGAAGATGACACCGTAACAACACTTGGGCGCGGTGGTTCAGACTTCACTGCCTCGATCATCGGCGCTGCCATCGGCGCTGACGAGATCTGGCTGTGGAAGGACGTTCCTGGTATTATGACTGCAGATCCTGGTGTTGTCCCAGTGGCGCGGACGCTCCCAACGATTTCTTACATTGAAGCCATGGAGATGTCGTATTTTGGAGCAAAAGTCCTTCATCCGCGTGCAATTGAGCCTGCTATCCGTCACGGCATACCTGTTCGCGTGAAGAATACGTTCCAGCCAGAATCTGAAGGCACACTTGTTGTGGGTGAGGAGGAGAAGAGAAGAGACGTGGTGAAAGCTGTGTCTGTCATAAATGATGTGGCGCTCATCAATGTTTCAGGTGCTGGAATGATAGGGCATATCGGAGTTGCAGCACGCATATTCACCGCTCTTGCAGAAGCTGGAGTGAATATTATGATGATCAGTCAGGGATCATCAGAGGCAAACATCTCCCTCGTAGTCGATGATAAGCACCTCGATTCTGCAGTCAGAGCGATTCAGACCGACTTCAAAAATGGGATTGTCAGGGATATAACGAGCGATGAGAAGATCAGTGTGATTGGCATCGTGGGGTCTGGAATGGCGGGCGTGCCCGGAGTTGCAGGGCGCACGTTTAACGCACTTGGGAGAGCCCACATAAATGTGATCATGATCAGCCAGGGCTCATCCCAACACAACATCTCATTCGCTGTAGCAAAAGACCAGAGCCACGACGCTGTACGAGCACTCCACCGAGAATTCGAGCTTGACAAAATAAAGATTTAAATAATAAGTAATATCGGCTTTAAGTGGATAAAAATGCCAGTTGATAGCCAGTTTCTCAAAAATCCAAAATCGTGCTTCCTCGATTTATCATACACTTCTGGAAATTCTCCAAGTAAGATTGAAAAGATACTAACCAAATATTTTGAGGGGAGGGGTTTTGAGGTTAAGACTGGTAGAATGGCTCCTGCAGGTGGAAAACTCGATAAAGGAATTCTGGGTGTGATTAAGTCCTGTGGTTTCGGGATCGTTGTTTATAATGAGTTAAGACACAACATCAGTTACGAGTGGGGTATTATGGATGCACTTGGCATCCCTGTGATTCCTTTCAAGGATGCGAATACACATATAGATCTTGATAGGGACTTGTCTGATAAGACAGGAACTATTTTTGTATGGTATGGTGGTGACTCTTCTGAAAAGGATATCATAAAAGAACTGGAGAGCAGTGACTCCTTGAAAGCTGCAATCGAAAACGTTGAGAGGTTGCTGGCAGAGGATATCAGTTCGGAAGAGTCAGAAGAAGCAAAAACGGCATCAAAACTTATGGTAGAATCAAATATTCCTCTCGATAAACTCGCAGCTAGAGAAAAGAAGGAAGAGATCAAAGATATAGGTAGAATAATAGAAGCCTTGAAAAATATTAAACATCTGACTGTAGAGGGTCATTTCAATAAAGCCACTGCCTATTATTACGCTGGAAAATACGAAGATTCCGAAGAAGAATTTAGAAATGTGATAAAGCTAAAACCAGACGCGAAGCAAGGGCGAGAGGAGGATGTAAAAAGAGTGGATGAACTGCTGGAAAAACTATAAACTTTAACGGGCATGCCCCGGGGTTGGTTGCTAAAGGTTAAAGTAGTGGGGGGTCGTCACAGGGTGTTGTGATATTCTATGGAAAAGGTTGTTCTTGCATACTCTGGTGGTCTTGACACGTCTGTCTGCGTGCCACTTCTTCGTGAGCGGTACGGATTCGATCACATCGTAACAGTCGCAGTTGACGTAGGGCAGCCCGAGAGCGACATCGGATCGGCAGAAACCCGCGCCCGCGCAATAAGCGATGAACACGTCACAATCGACGCAACAGACGAGTTTGTTACGGACTACATCTTTCCGCTCATAAAAGCAAACGGGTGCTATGAAGGATATGTCATGGGCACAGCAATCGCACGCCCACTGATTGCAAAAAAAGTTGTTCGTGTTGCAGATGAAGTCGGCGCAGCAGCCCTAGCACACGGATGCACTGGTAAAGGCAATGACCAGCTTCGCTTTGAAGCAGTCTTCCGCGCCACCGACTACAGAGTGATTGCGCCCATGCGAGAACTCGAACTGACACGGGAATGGGAGATCAAGTACGCAAAAGAAAAAGGAATACCGACAACAGTCTCTGGCAGAAAACCGTGGAGCGTGGACGAAAACCTGTGGAGTCGGAGCATCGAAGGAGGAAAACTCGAAGACCCGTCTTTCATCCCGCCCGAAGAGATCTACGAATGGACAACCTCACCCCTGCGAGCACCCGACGAACCAGAGATCATAGAAGTCATGTTTGAAGACGGCGTGCCCGTGGGCTTGAACGGGAAAAGAGCTGACGGCGTCACGCTTATTGCACAATTGAACGCCACAGGAGGAAAGCATGGCGTGGGCAGGACAGATATGATGGAAGATCGCGTGCTCGGCTTAAAAGCACGTGAAAACTACGAACACCCCGCCGCAACAATCCTACTCCAAGCACACGCCGATCTTGAAAAACTGGTGCTAACAAGAGCAGAACTACAATTCAAACAAACAGTGGATGACAGGTGGAGCGAACTGGCCTACATGGGACTCGTGGACGAACCACTCTTCAGCGACCTGAACGCCTTCATAAACAAATCACAAGAACGCGTGACAGGGAGCGTTAAAATCCAGCTATACAAAGGAAGCGCCACACCAGTTGCACGGGAATCTTTAAACGCCCTCTACTCAGAAAAACTCGTATCCTTCGACAGTGCTACCCTACACCAGAGCGACGCCGAAGGCTTTGCCAAATACCACGGCTTCCAAGCACGAATGCACAAGAAAATAGTAAAATAAACGTTTTTACGAGCAAATAATTGGCATATAATAGTAATAGAGACGAAGTAAATTTAAGTATTATTCATTCAAAAAATAACCAATAGTTGTATATAAAAAGGTTTTCAAAATATTTCCTATCTTAGCAGCTTCCAAAAGTTTGATAGGCTATAAAGGTTCAGTTGAGTGGTGATGGATACTGGTTCTCGCATGGTTCGTGCTTCGATCGGTACGCTTGGGGTGCTTGGTATGGAACTGGTTTTTATGGACTCTCCACCGACGACAGCATATCTCCAGATCTATTCAGAAGAGCGTTGCAGAGCCAACTGCAGGTTCTGTGCGCAGGCACGAGGCTCGGAGGCAGATCTGACCCGTATAGCTCGAGGTATCTACCCACCTGTTGAACTTGCAACCGTGGTGGAGCGACTCGGGAAAGCCTATGTGCATGGTTACATCAGGCGTGTCTGTATCCAAACTATGATGACGGCGGGCATGTGGGAGGATGCCACAACTCTTATCAGAGAGGTTAGAAGAACCTCTCATGTCCCTATCTCGTTTTCGACGCATCCACTTGGTGTGGAACGATACCACACATTGAAGGAACTTGGTGTTGAACACCTGACAATTCCGCTTGATGCCTGCACAGAAGAATTGTTCGATGAAATAAAGGGCAGGGGCGCAAACAGCCCTCACTGTTGGAGTGCACACCTGTCAGGGCTTGCTGATGCTCTTCACGTCTTTGGACCAGGAAAGGTTGGTACGCACCTCATAATCGGCATGGGTGAGAGCGACGAGGATGCGATACGGCGGATCGACCAGTTGTGCAGAGACGGAATAATTACAGCACTATTTGCATATACCAGTGTTAAAAGTTCCAGAATGCATTATAATTGCTGTGATCCGAGCCATTATCGAAGGGTGCAGCTTGCACACCACCTGATCTACACAGGAATTGACAGATACGATGAAATGAGATTTGAAGACGGTAGAGTAGTAAATTATGGAATTGGCACAGAGCTGCTCGATAGAGTGGTTAGGGCTGGCGAAGCTTTCCAGACCACTGGTTGTCCAGCATGCAACAGACCCTACGCAACAGAGACACACAGAAGTATGCGAAACTTCCCCCAGAAACCAACAGAATCACAACTGGAAGGGATCAGAAAAGAGCTGGACATGCCATGACCACAGCAGAAAGGATTGCGGCAGAAGAGATATCGCACCTCACCCTCGTCTCCAAATCGCTGAAAGACGAGATGCTCAAATCGTTCACCAGGCGAATTGAATTATTCGAAAACGTGATCCACTTCTACCCACAACCATTCACACCGCTCTCGCTCACCGCAGACAGATGCCAACTCTCCTGCAAGCACTGCAACAAACATTATCTCCAACACATGATCGATGCCAGCCAGAACCTCGCCGACGTGGCAGAACAATTACACAATAGAGGAACAATAGGTATTATTCTAAGTGGAGGGAGCACCAGAGATGGATACGTGCCACTTTACCAGCA
>NJEL02000072.1 GCA_002254825.2 Methanosarcinales archaeon ex4572_44
CGGTTAGGGTTGTTAAAATCAGACCTTAGAGGGATTGAAACTCACATGAAGGCTCTATCCTTGTGACTCATAGATTTGTTAAAATCAGACCTTAGAGGGATTGAAACGGAATCGGGCTCGTACCCCGATTATAAGACAATATCGTTAAAATCAGACCTTAGAGGGATTGAAACTTTGTTGTTATCACCCTAAAGTCATCGGTTAGGGTTGTTAAAATCAGACCTTAGAGGGATTGAAATCTGATTCATAAACAAGGTCTTCAGAGAGGCAATTTGGTTAAAATCAGACCTTAGAGGGATTGAAATCTGATTCATAAACAAGGTCTTCAGAGAGGCAATTTGGTTAAAATCAGACCTTAGAGGGATTGAAATTTAAAGATTCATACTTTTATTTTATCTGTTTTATGATTTCTTCTGTCATTTGGCTGGTTTTTGCGTTTCCGCCGAGGTCGTAGGTGAGGGTTTTGCCTTCTCTGATGACGTGGTTCACGGCTTTGAAGATCTTTTCTGAGGCTTCTTTTTCGTTTAGGTGGTTGAGCATCCATGCGCCTGCGAGGATGGTTGCGACTGGGTCTACTTTGTCCATGCCTGTGTATTTTGGTGCTGAGCCGTGTGCTGGTTCGAACATTGCGTAGGTGTCTCCGATGTTGGCTGAGTAGATGAGGCCGATGCTGCCGATGAGTGCTGAGCATTCTTCGCTGATCACGTCCATGAATAGGTTGGTTGAGAGTAGGATTGAGTGGTTGAATATCTGTGGGTTTTTTATTAGTTGTTGGGCGATGTTGTCAATGTGGTATTCCCAGACCTCGATTGTGGGGTGTTCTTTTTTTTGCTTGTCTATTTCTTCGAGGAAGGTGCCGCAGGTCTGTTTCAGAATGTTGCTTTTGTGGATTGCGACGAGCCGTTTCCAGTTGCGGCGTTCTGCTTCTTCGAAGGCGTGGCGTGCCACGAGTCTTGATGCTTTGCGTGTGATTATGCGCAGTGCGATGTAGAGGTCATCGTTGATTTCAAGTTCTTTTCCTGCGTAGAGCCCTTCGGTTCCTTCTCGCACGCATACGAAGTCCACGTCTCCGAGTGGTGGATTGGTGTTGGGGAATGTTTTTATGGGGCGGATGTTGGCGTAGAGGTTGAAGTGCTGGCGGATGGAGACGGCTACGCTCTTTGGTGAGCCTGTGCCACCTGGTGTTGTGGTGGGTCCTTTGAAGCACGCGTCTGCTTCTTCCAGAATGTCCCATGTCTCTCTGGGGATGAGGCTTGTTCCGCCGTGTTTTTTCCACCATGTCGCGCCGGCGTCAACTGGTATGAATTCGACTTTCGCGTCGGTGGCGTCAACTACTTTTAGCATGACTTCTACGAGTTCTGGTCCGACGCCGTCACCTTTGATCACTGCTGCTTTTTTGCTCATAGTTTTAATCAGGATAACAGAGGTCTGCAATAAGCTTATCGAAGCCTTGATCTGTCAATTATGTGGTCTTGAGATCTCTTGGGACTGGGACGTCCATTTGGCTGATTCGCTGAATGTTGCAAGGTATGTGTTTATGTGTGTTTATGTGTGTTTGTCTGCTCTCAAACGATCTCTGCATCGAGAGCGCTGTCTTGGCAGTGCCTGTGCCACATGCAACAAGTATGGTTTAGGGAAACAGGAAGCTATCTCAATCATCTGATCCAACCCAAAAATACCAAGTGTTACCCAAATGTTACTCTCTAAATTTTTTACTAATAATACTACCCTATTAGATATAAAAAGTCGGTAGAGCTAACACGTCTCATAGACTTGGCATAATTGCTTAGCATAATTGCTCCTCAATGTACTTCAGCATTGCCGACGCCACAGCTGTCGTGCTCATCTTGCCGCCGATGTCTGGTGTCAGAACTCTCTTTTGTATCACATGCCCAACCGCTCTCCTGAGCAGGGCTGCGCTCTTGTATCTGCCGAGCCATTCAAGCATCATCTTCGCACTGAGCACTGCACCGATTGGGTTTGCAATGCCCCTCCCTGCAATATCAGGAGCGCTCCCGTGCACAGGCTCAAAGAGTCCGTATTCATCGCCAAGATTGGCACTCGGACACATCCCAAGCCCGCCGATAAGCGATGCTGCAAGATCGCTCAAAATGTCTCCGAATAGGTTTGTAGTCACGATCACACGATATCTCTCTGGATGGAGAATGAGGTGGTATGCCATAGCATCGACATAAGCTTCACTGCAAGGTATGTTATGCTGTGCTGCTGTTTGAGCTGCGATGTTTTTGAAGAAAATATCAGATTTCAGCACATTTGCCTTGTGCACAACCGTTATCTCAGCCTTTTCTTGCTTTGCAATCTTACACGCAACTCTTGCTATTCTCTCACAGCCCTTTCGTGTGAGCACTCGCATCGTTGTTGCTCTCTCTCCTGTTATCTCTTCAATACCACTGTAGAGCCCCTCTGTATTCTCCCGTACTATGGTGAAACTGAAAGGCCTAACTGGCCGATACTGTGAAATGTGCACCCCACTATATTGGTATGGTCTAATATTTGCATAGAGATCAAACTCTTTCCGCAATCGGAGCAACACACTCTTGTATTCAGGGTCGGGCGGAGTGGTGATGGCACCGAAAAATACACAGTCACACCCTCCTATCAACTCAAGATCATCGTCATCCATCGCTGTACCCACGCGTTTCCATTTCCCATACCCTATTTCGACTGGCACAAGCTCGAATTCAGGTTCCAGAAACCTGAGAAGATCCACCGCCGCCGGGACGACCTCATGCCCCACGCCATCACCCTCTACTTATCACTTACCAACCCTCTTGAACGAAAGCTGAGGAAATCAACTTTCCCATTTCAGTTGCTAGACAGGACATGCGTTATACTTTCCTATACTTTCCAGAAAACACCAGCAAAAACGTCAGGCGTCTTAATGCTCTAAGACCAACCAACACCAACAGACCAGTAGTCAAATCTGCAGCGGCACACTCACTCTGCATAACAGCGGGATATAATGATTAAAACAACAAAAAACAAATCAACAAAAAAACTTGAATATTGCCAATACGCTGCGCCACTCTTCACTACCTGTCGGCTACAAAGAAAGAACGCATTTAAAGAATTTACTGAACTTTTAAGCGGGGGATTTGCATACTAAAAGAGTGTTTTACTATGCAAAATATAAACTAATACAATCTATAAATTAGTACAATCTTTTTATAGCACTCCAAGCAGTCTGTGTGTTTGCGGGATGATTCGCACGTCTCTTAGATACCTGCTTGCTGCATCCATCATCTCGGTGATATTTTTTGGTGATGGTCTCTCTGACTGGTTTATGGGTGGTGTTATGGGCTGGAGTACCAGTGGGATCTCGGGGTTAATCTCAGCTATGGATTTTATGGCAGATATAAGGGTTGCTGATGTGGTTTGCGGGAGAATTATTATTTTGACAAAGACTGAACAGTTGTTATTATTGAAAATTTCTATTGTTCTGAGTGTCTTATCGCGCAAGAGGTCACAATCGTCCTCCATACCGGACTCTTCGAGTTTGATATCACAGGCTGCAACATCTATTAATCCTGCAACGTCAGATGCTGCATCTGGTAGTGTGGAGTTTGTCTCAAGGTAGAGGGGCAGGTCAATAACTTCTGCAAGCCGTCGTATGAACCTGCTCTGCAGAAGTGGCTCGCCACCTGTCAACGAGACGTGTTTTGTTGCGGGTGACCAGAACTCTTTGATCACATCTGCAACGATATCAACTCCAAGCGGGTTTTCAAGCGTTAAAAATCCCTTAGAGAATTTTAATCTATTTGTATTGTCGACAGTTTTTTTATATGTTTTGATGGTATTTTCTGACAGTTCAGTGGGTTTTTCAAAACCCTCTTCAGGTTCACATCCTTGCCAAACCCGGCATCTGCCTGAATCGGCGATCTGCGTCTCTGGTGTATCACAGTAACTGCAGTTGAGGTTGCAACCGCAGAACCTCAGAAAAACTTGTCGTAGCCCTATAAAGATCCCCTCTCCTTGGATGGAATTGAAGATTTCCTGGATGTGTGCATGTCGGTCTGACATCTCAGAACCAGCCCTCTCTTTTGTTTCGCTTGGAATTGAGAGGTTTGTCTGTGCATAACTTATTGTGCAGAAAAACTCCACACCCCAAGCCCCCTGTTTCGCTTGGAATTGAGAGGTTTGTCTGTGCATAACTTATTGTGCAGAAAAACTCCACACCCCAAGCCCCCTGTTTCGTCTGGAACAACCACACCAGTCTTTTAACAAAACTGACCAGCCAAGTACATGAATGCCAAGTATATAAATTTTCCAACGATTGTTTATCCATTAATAACCACATAAACATCTTACATTGTAACTTTATCAAATATAACTTATCCCTTTACTGTTTTAGAGAATTTTAAAAAGATTAAATACTCATCGATTACGTCCTTCATCGATATCTTTAAACGCCTCTGCTATCTCCAATTGCTCAGAGCCCTTCATTGACTGTGTCCTGTATGAGAAGTCTTAGATCAATCACTGTATGAGAAATCACTGTATGAGAAGTTTCATCATGACCTTTGTTTCGTCATCTTAGAATCGCGGGCAATCTTTCTCCAACGCCTGAGAAGTTTAACCACGTTTTTCCTTCATTCATCGACGGCCTTTTAGGTAATACGAGTCTCCCAAATCATTTATATTTTTCTTGTCTTCATTTTTCTTGTCTTCCTTTGGTAGCTTCATCTGCGTTTGACTTATCAAAGCTGCATATAAACACAGCGCTAAAAGAAACACCCAGTAGGCTTTTATACTATACATCACTCCTTATCAAATCATGCTTATATTATGACAAAAAGAATAACAAAAAGAGGTATATTATAACAAATTATATTATAACAAAAAGAGGGAGGACTTCTCTGACACTCTGCATTCAGTGCAAAGGAAGAAAATTCTGTGCCCGCCCAACCTGCTCCGTGTTCAAACGCTTCGAGGCGCATAATGAAAAAAAGATGGAAAAAATCCCCACACAGTCCAAATTCACTCAGAAATTTATTCAGAACATTGGAAAGCCTTATACTTCCCTAAATATCAAGAAAACCAACATCTTCGGAGCATCACCACCATCAATCTTCATAGGTCACACAGGCTACCCGCGGATAAGCGCAGGACCGCTCATACAAACAGAAGCAACAGGCAGCATGGCAGCAAGCTACGACAATCCCGCGCGCTGGCTTGGAAAAAGCATTGAAGAGATCATAAACTTACGCTCGAACCTAATACGCTCAAAAATCAACATCAACGTAAAAAAACCACTGGACAACAGACTCGTCCAGAAAACACAAGAAATAGCACTCTCGGCAAGACCTGTTGAGACCGAGATACTGTTCGAGAAACCACCTGCCCTAAAACTACAATTCGATGACATAATCACACCAATCGGACCAAGCGGCACGATAAAAAAACTCAGCATAACTGAAAACCCAACCGTGCCACGAAAAGTGGACGCCGTAGTGTCTGACACCGACATGCCCGCAACAGAAGCTATCAGCGAACTCTACACCGCGAAAATCAGCCAAGACCACATAACACGCCTCTTCTCATCAGGACTGCTCGGCAGAAAGCGAAGACTTGTACCAACCCGCTGGAGCATCACAGCCGCAGACGACACAATCGCAAAACAACTGATAAAAAAGATACAAGACCACCAAGAAATTACAGCGATAGAAGTACACAGCGGGGAACTCCTTGCAAATCACTTCGAGATACTCTTGCTCCCAAGACCATATGCATTCGAACTCGTGGAAATATGGATGCCAAGAAGCGCCTGGAACTCATACAACAGGAACTCATACAACAAGAGTGAAAAAAAAGAAACTTTCATGACCCAATGGAACACCCATGAGCATGGAAATGTATTTTCATACCACCACAACGGAAAAGTAGACTCGCCGCCAGATAGCAGCCTATGCATAGAGGCTGACAGCGAAGATCAGGCTGACAGCGAAGATCCTCTCTTCAAACTCCTCAAACAACCCTTCATCAGAGAACCATGGATAGGAACTGATCGTGAAGACCACCACAACAGAAAAAAATACTCACCACTCGGCGGTGGAT
>NJEL02000073.1 GCA_002254825.2 Methanosarcinales archaeon ex4572_44
TTTTTTTCCAGTTTTTACTTCTCTAACAGCTAATAATTCTCCAGTTTTGCCCTTATAGACTGTCTCTGGCTCTTCTACCGTTTCCAAAACTTCAAAATAATATCCTGCAATCTCTGAATGCTCCTCTGTAATATGAAACCATCTTTCTTCTGCTAATCTTATTGGTGTATCATTTTTAGACTTGATTACATCCATAATCTCGTACTTCCTTTGGCAGTATTAAGATTAGTCAGAGGCATGCATTTATGTCATAAAATGTTGAGCCCTTTCTTTCGGATTAAATTATTTATTTCCCCACGATAATCATCTATATTTTTAATCGTTCCTGCAGAACGCACAGCCAATTTTTTTATCAGTTCAGTGCCCTCTAAATTCAACGCAGGGGAGAATTCTATCCACTCGACATTTCTTTTATGGCCTTCATCATCGTAATAATATTCCCCAGTTTTCTCTTCTATTTTTCCCCAACCAACGAATGAGCCTTTCTTATAGGCAAAAATATAATCACCTACGGTTATGTCCCAAACAAAAGTTTTTAATTGCTGTCGCCAATCATTCTTCAGTCCTCCTTTATACCCCGCTTTTTCGAAAAATTCCTCTGAACTACGGTATTTATTTTTTAAGTTTGTATTTATTTTATCAAAATATGGTTGTTCTTTCCAGTCGTATAAAACACAATAACTTTTTTTTAACCAGTCTTCCCAATTCGATCCTCCCGGTCCCGGGGAAATTTTCCAATACTTAGCCAATTGACCACCTAGTAGTCATTATAATAATCAAATCGTATAAATGTTACGATAGTGCGCACATCTTATAAATACTCAGGAAAATGCTCTCGAGCAAGGACACTGAATTGGATATTAAAAGGACGCCTATTTTTAGCGTTTGAAATAATTTTTCTGCTTTCTTATCGCTTTATATGAGCATGAGGTAAGCGCGTGTGGATGCAGCCCGTCCGCGCCACCCCAGAATAAATCAGAGGGCATTCACAACTATTCCATCCAATCAGGATTAACAATATTTATTGTTTCTCCATATTTAACACCTGTGAGCTTTTCATAAGCGTCGGCTCCAATGATATTTGCAACTTTGTCCTGGAACTCGGTAGATAGCTCATTAATCTTGATTGCCAGATCTTTTCCTTTGAAACCGCTCGTCGTAATCGCTGCGTCTTTATCCTTCAAAAATTGGGCGTGAAGCTCACGATACTGTGTAGTATCAACTTCTGGTGCGTGGTGGTTTGTTACCAGAGCAGCTTCTTTGATAATCACTTCATGGTGATGCGGTTTTGTGTTTTGAGCGGAAAATGACTCATGAAGCTGCCGTATTTTCCCAAAAAGTGGATCTTCATCTTCTTCTTTCGTTAATTCCACCTTTCCTTTTCTCAAGTGTTTCAAACATGGATTGTAAACATATTCGAGCCATATGTCATGAAATCTTCCATAAACGCCGTATGAATGAACGCTTGCCCAGTATCCTCGCACGTTATTATTAAGGGTAACACGTGCAGAAAGTAGAAAGCAATTTGCAGCCTGGTGACAGACTCCCAATATACCGTAGGGTCCAAGACATGCGTTGTCATGTGTGTTACCACTGACACTGCTACCACTGATGCTCGGTATGTACTTAAACCAATCCACACCTGGACCACGATAACAGTTTGCTATTGCATAGTTTCCCTGTCCAGCGCATCTTTTGTGTCTCGGCTCAGGACCTTCATGTCCACCCCAGCAATCAAAATATTTTTTAGTATCAGGGCAATACACATAAGCATGGTCTGCGATATCTTTCAACTCCTTTATTATGCAAGTGGTTCTCTATTTATTATGATAGCAGATAAATCTTTGTAATCCCTGGGGCTGTCACGCCATTTGGTGTTGATATCGTTTTGGGGGGGTCGTTTTTTTTTGGTTTGGATATCTTCCAGAGAGTGTAAGTTTTCGATTGTAACACGGTGTAAGTTGGTAGCTTTGTGTGGAGAGAAGGGATTTATACTTTGTATGACTTTGTTTTACGTCTATGAGGATCTCTCTTCCGATGGGTACTGGGATGGTCTCGGCAGAGTTTTCGGGTGATGTGCAGACGATTCTGCCTAAAGAGATTGACTGGGGTGATAGGGATTCAGATTCTGAGGTATTGCTTGAGAGTGCTCTTAGAAGTCCTGTTGGGAGTAAGCGGTTGTGTGATCTTGTTGGGAGTGGTGAATCTGTGGCTGTGCTTGTGAGTGATATCACGCGGCCTGTTCCGAGTAGAAGGCTTCTTACGCATCTTTTTTCAGAGCTTCTGGTTGCGGGTGTAGAGAGGGATGCTCTGATCGTCTTTGGGCTTGGGCTTCATAGATCGATGAGTGAAGAGGAGAGGCGAGAGATACTTGTGGAACACTATCGTAGGAGGCATGTGGAGCATGATCGTGAGAGGTGCACGTATCTCGGCGAGACTTCTCAGGGCACTCCTGTTGAGATATTTTCACGGGTGGCTGAGTGTGACCGAATTGTCTGCACTGGTAACATAGACTTTCATTACTATGCAGGGTACACGGGTGGGGCGAAAGCCCTTTTGCCTGGTGTGAGTTCAACCCAGTCTATCATCAAGAATCACAGCCTAATGCTCGATGAGACATCTGTTGCGGGCAGGATTGATGGTGCGGTGAGGCGAGACATTGATGAGGCAGGCAGGATTGCAGGGGTTGACTTTACATTCGATGTGGTATTGGACTCAGAGAAGAGGATCGTGCACGCTGCCTGCGGGGATATGGTGAGGGCTCATAGAGAGGGCGTTCGTGTAGTTGATGAGATGTATAAAATAGGGGTTGAGCCTGCTGATGTTGTGATAGTCTCGCCTGGTGGGATGCCGAAGGATATCAACCTCTACCAGGCACACAAGGCGCTTGAGAACGTGAAGGATGCAGTCAGGGATGGTGGTGCGATAATACTCGTTGCGGCGTGCCCGGAGGGATATGGGAATGCCACGTTTGAATCATGGCTCGATAGGTGTGTGAGACCAGAGGATGCGATTGCTCTATTCCACGAGGATTTTGTCATGGGTGGGCATAAGGCAGCATTGATTGCAAAGTTATCGCTTGAAAAAGACTTGTACCTCGTATCAGGCAAAAATAGGGATTTTGCAGATAAAGCATACTTCAAGCATGCACCAACACTGCAGAACGCCCTCTCAAGAGCAATTGGGGATAGAAAACAGGCACAAATCCTAATAGTGCCCTATGGGGGTACAACGCTACTCTCTACTTGAGGGTTTTCACTCTTTGAGTTCTTTGAGATAAGACGTCCATCGTTTCACATCCTCTACCTTGTGGTGTTTGCCCCGTTTTTTCAGCGATCTTTGCTGTCGCGGGGCTTCCACGTCTCTCAGATCCATTATGGCGCGGAGCAGTCCTGCAAGCTCAAGGCATAATCCTTCGGCTTCTTTCTTGGTCAGTGGTGCGTATTTTAGCTTTTTTTCGTCCATCAATTCCCTCTCTTCAAGATTTTGAAGCAATCGATGTATCTGTCCCTCGTCCTCTTCAGTGAGCCTGTCTTTCACCAAAAAATTATAGATGGTGTCTCGAAGTGGTATATCACCACACCCAAGGTGTATCTCAGTAGGAATCTCTGTTCCAACCCATGAGAGCAATCGATGCAACTTTGCCTCACACCTGCGCCTCTCCGTCTCAGTCAACATCTCAGTGTTCATCAGAGGACTAATATACAATCCAACAGATAAGGCTTGTGGCACGAAAAGGTTCGACGACACAAGTATACTGATAACCCAATTATTGCAACGCTACGACACCATTGCATGATTAGAGGTGTGCATCTCTTTTAGTGGAGGGCTCTGTGAGAGATAACCCACTCGACGCCGATTTTTTCCGCAGCCATTCGATGTCTGGCTGGTAGAGTTCGCGTAGGTCATGGAGCTTGAGTTTGAGCATTGCCACGCGGCTCACGCCAAGCCCCCATGCGAGAACAGGTGTTCTGATCCCGAGTGGTTCTGTAACTTCTTTTCTGAAGATGCCTGCGCCGCCAAGCTCCACCCAGCCGAGCCCTTCGATGTACACCTCTGGCTCTACGCTCGGCTCTGTGTATGGGAAGTACCCTGGTCGAAAGCGCACGTCTTCGAAGCCCATGCGGTGGTAAAACTCGGTTAGGTAGCCGAGCAGGTCTGAGAAACTCACGCCCTCGTCCATCACCACGCCCTCGAGTTGTTCAAACTCTGGCGTGTGTGTGGGATCGATGGCTTCTCTGCGATAGACACGATCGATGGAGAATGCCTTGACAGGTGGTGTTGGGTGATCGGATAGGTACTTGATTGTGATGGCTGTGGTATGGGTGCGCAGCACGTTTCGTCTTGCCAAATCCTCACTCCACCTGCCACCCCAACCCATAGAATCGATATCTCCTCCGTGTTCGTGCATCGCTTTTACTTCGTTATAACACGGTGGCAACTCGCTCTCGGTTTTCAGGTAGAAGGTGTCTTGCATGTCCCTTGCTGGGTGGTCTTGTGGCTGGAAGAGTGCGTCAAAGTTCCAGAACGAACTCTGCACGATCTCGCCTCTTAACTCTGTGAAACCCATTCCAAGGAAGATCTCTCTCATCTCTCGGATGATGCGCTGGTACGGGTGTATCTTGCCGCCGTAAATAGGCTTGGGTGGTACGTGAACATCGTATCTTCGAAATTTCCCCCCTCGCCACCCCTCGCTTCGTATCAGATCTGGTGTGAGACTTGCAATCTCTTCTTCAATCTGTAAACCGCTTGATACAAGCTCCAGTCCCGCAGCACTGAGTGATACAATTCGGATCTTCTTCTTCTCAAACTCGATAATGCCACGTTTCACAAGTTGTGAGAGCGTGTCTTTATAGCGTGCAGCCTCAACGGGCTCACCTCTTAGGAGTAGTGCCAGTATCGCTTCATCTTCACCCGTTCCAACATTGTCACCCTTCGGAACGAGCACTCCGTCTTCCACACTCGCCCACTTCTTCTTGCGAAGCCATCCTAAGGAGATACCAACAAATTGCTGCGAAAACCTATCTTTTA